>JAFWDW010000095.1 GCA_017515965.1 Lachnospiraceae bacterium | reverse complement strand
CGACCAGGAGTGCCGCGAAGACGAAGAATGCGATCAGGATCTTCGGCAGTTCGGACTTCGTCACGGTCATGATGCGTGTGCCGGTCTTGGAGAAGGTGAGAGAGAAGATCTCCTCTTCACTGATATCCATATCGCTGTAATAGTAAGCCAGATAGTTCTGCAGGATCTCGAGTGCTTCCGAATCCATAACGGTCGAAGCCTGATTGCCCATCCAGTAACCGCAGTTGTATCCGCCGTATCCGTTGTCGCAGAAAGCCAGAAGGAAATGCCCTTCGTCATTGAACAGCTTGTTGTACTGTTCTTGGGCAAAATCCCTAAGCTCGTCGGCAGACTCCGTGCTGCCGTTCGGCAGGATATAGACATAGGGCTGCACGCCGGTTTCTTCGTAGAACTGCTTCATTCCTTCTTCCAGCGTATAGCTGTTGTGGATCCAGTCGCCGTCTGCGTCGGTGTAATAGGCAGTCAGATTGACCGCGGATGCCGGCAGTTTCTCGCGCTGCTGTGTCGACGGAGTGATGCTGCTGCTCTGCGTGCTGTGGTTGCCTGTCAGAGCCCCGAGCAGAGTCATCAGGAAGAAGAAAAACAGGCAGACTAAGATAATCGTTCCGCAGCCGGCGCCTCTTTTTACCGGAACCGTGTTCTGATTCGAAGATGAGCTGCTATTGCTGCCGGAACTGTTGCTGCCGGAACTTTGGGACGGATAATGATGATTGACATGACTGCCGCCGCCAAAGAAGATGATCGGACCGAATCCTCCGCTGTAATAGCCGCCGCTGTGCGAATGGCCGCTGCTGTAAGAGTGTCCGCTGCTATGTGAATGGCTGCTGCTGCGTCCTCCGCTGCCGGATCTGCCGCCGGAGAATCCTCCGCCGTGACCTCCGCCACCGGAAAAACCGCCTCCGCCACCGGAAAAACCGCCTCCGCCTGAACGTCCCATAGGCGTCTCCTTCCTAATGGTGCATTTTATACGATATCAACGTTATTATAACACGTCATGAACAGATTGGGAGTATTTCGATACGTCTTTTTTCTATATAAATATCTTTCGTTTATTCTAATCTCGAAAAAAGGGCAAAACCGTGATATGATATATAATGATTTAATAGGCGGAAAACAGTCCTTTTGTACGATTATAGAAAGACAAGTGACAGATATGACACAACAGGATCACAGCCAATTGAATGAAGAAAAAGAGCTTCTGGAAAAGCGGGTATTTGAAGAAATAAGCGGCATCGAACAGGATGAGGCTGTTGAAGCGCCTCCCAGTCCCGAGAGACCGGATTACGCTGAAGAAATTCTCGAAATCATCCGGAGTGACAAGCCGGATGAAGAGCTTTTCGAGCTCTTGGATGATTACCATGACAACGACTTGGCTGATGCCCTTGAATTGATGACGCCGGAAGAGCGAAGTCATTTCTACAAGGTATTGCCGGCGGATGTCGTAGCCGATATTTATGAACGTCTCGATCAGGACGAAGTTGAAGAGTATCTGAGCGAGTTGGACGACCAGCGGGTCGCCAACATCGTCGACCACATGGACGCCGACAAAGCCGTCGACTTCCTGAAAATGCTCTCGACCGAAAAACGGATGATCCTGGTCAGTCTTTTGGACAGGCAGTCGCAAAAAGACATCTTGATGATCGCCCAATACGATGAGGATCAGATCGGTTCACGTATGTCGACGAACTATGTCAGCATCTCCAAGACGATGACGGTCAAGAATGCGATGCGTACTCTTGTGCGCAAGGCGGCCGATTATGACAATGTCGCCACGATCTATGTCGTGGATGAAGAAGAAAAATTCTATGGTGCGATCGAGCTGACTGCATTGATCATTGCCCGTGAGGGACAGTCGCTGGATGATCTGGTCCAGACATCCTACCCGTATGTGTATGCTTCTGAGCAGATCGATGACTGTATCGAGGACATCAAGGACTACTCGGAAGATTCGATCCCTGTTCTGGACAATGACAATCATATGATCGGTGTCATCACATCCCAGGATCTGGTCCAGGTCGTCGATGATGAGATGGGTGAAGACTACGCACGACTGGCCGGCTTGACCGCAGAGGAAGATTTGAAGGAGCCGCTCTTCCAGAGCATGAAGAAGAGACTCCCCTGGCTGATGATTCTGCTCTTCCTCGGATTGCTCGTTTCCTCAGTTATCGCCAACTATGAGAAGATCGTCGCGCAGCTTACCATCCTGATGGTTTTCCAGTCCATGATCCTGGATATGTCGGGTAATGCCGGAATCCAGTCTCTGGGCGTGACGATCCGTGTTCTCTCCGATGAGACGCTGACCTTCGGACAGAAGATCAAGCTGGTCTTCAAGGAGATCCGCGTCGGCCTTTGCAATGGCCTGCTTTTGGGACTCATCTCATTTACACTGATCGGACTGTATATCATGGTGATCCGCCATCATCCCGCTCTGTTCTCTTTTGCGGTATCCGGCTGTATCGGACTTGCCCTGTTGGGCGCGATGCTCATCTCGAGTTTCATGGGCACTGTGATCCCGATCTTCTTCAACAAGATCGGCGTTGATCCGGCCGTCGCTTCCGGACCGCTGATCACGACCGTCAATGACCTGGTCGCTGTGGTTACATATTATAGTCTGAGTTATGTTTTGCTGATTCAGGTACTGAATCTGAGTGGTTGATTTTATGATAGGTTTGACATCCGAGGAAGTCAGAGAGCGCGTTAAGGCCGGTCAGGTCAATGTCAATACGGACCTGCCGACCAGAACTTACAAGCAGATCGTCTTAAGCAATACTCTGACATTCTTCAACTTTTTGAATATCGTCCTGTTTGTGATGATCATCCTGGTCGGTTCCTTCCGGAACAGTCTGTTTATCGGAACCGCCATCATCAATACCTGTATTGGTATTTTTCAGGAGATCCGCGCAAAGAAGACACTTGATAAACTGGCCGTCATCACGACGAACCGGGCGAGACCGGTGCGCGACGGACAGCAGATCAGTGTGCCGATTGATGAGCTGGTCATCGATGATCTGATCGTACTTAAAAACGGAGATCAGGTACCCGCTGACTGTGTCGTCATCAAGGGAGAGGTCGAGGCGAACGAATCGCTCCTGACCGGTGAGGCGGACAACCTTGAAAAGCACCGGGGAGATGATCTATATTCCGGCAGCACGATCACATCGGGCAAAGCGCTTTGCCGTGTGATTCATGTCGGCGCGGACAATTACTCCGCCAAGCTCACAGCGCAGGCCAAGACATTCAAGATCCACAAGTCCGAACTGCGCGATGTCATCAATCTGATCCTGAAGGTGATCAGTATCGTGATCGTTCCGATCGGTGCGGCTGTCTTCTACAAGCAGTACTTTATCGTACACAATACTATCCGCGATGCGGTGGTCAATACGGTTGCTTCGGTGCTGGGCATGATCCCGGAGGGTCTGGTCCTTCTGACGTCAGTGGCTCTGACCGTCGGAACCGTCCATCTGGCGCGCAAGAAGGTGCTGGTCCAGGAGCTGTTCTGTATCGAGACACTGGCACATGTGGATGTGCTCTGTCTGGATAAGACCGGCACGATCACTTCAGGGGACATGTGTGTCGACAGGATCATCCCGCTTGAAAGCACAGAAGCGGTGACCGTCAGGGATGGTAATCTTGAGGCGCCGACTCTGAGCGTCCCGGACGTTAAAACGATGGTTCCGCCGCCTCATCCGGACGTGGTGCAGGATGCGGAAGAGGATACAGCTGTCATGACCGCCGAGGAGCTGCCGGCCGAGATCGCCGATGCGATGGGTAATCTCATGAACGTTTCCCCGGATGAAAATCCGACGGCGCTTGCGCTGCGCAAATTCTTCCCGAAGAGCGGTTCTTTCAAACTGGATCATATCATACCGTTTTCATCAGACCGCAAATACAGCGGAGCGGCATTTAAGGGCCATGGCACTTATCTGATCGGTGCCGTGCAGTTCCTGTTCCCGCGGGGTGCATCCGATATCTCTGAGCAGTGTGCCCGCTACGCGGCTGAAGGATACCGCGTGCTCGTCCTTGCGCACAGCCCGCAGATCGCCTCTTCCCATGCGAAGCCCGAGGGTCTGCGGCCGATCGCGTTGATCCTTCTAACAGATGTCATCCGCGAAGCGGCCCCGAGCACACTGCGCTATTTCCGTGAGCAGGGTGTTGATCTGAAGGTCATCTCAGGTGATGATCCGCAGACTGTCTCGGTGATCGCAGCGAAGGCCGGCCTTAAAAATGCACATCATTTCATCGATGCCACCAAGATCGAATCGAAGGAAGACATGAGAAAGGCGCTCAGGAAGTGCAGCGTCTTCGGCCGTGTCACGCCGCAGCAGAAGAAGCAGATGGTGCAGGTGCTCCAGAAGGAGAATCATGTGGTCGCAATGACGGGGGACGGCGTCAACGACGTGCTGGCCTTGAAAGAGGCCAACTGCTCGATCGCGATGGCCTCCGGATCCGATGCGGCCAAGAACATCGCCAATGTCGTGCTGCTGGAGTCCGACTTTGCCTGCCTGCCCGATATCCTCGCGCAGGGCCGCAAGGTCGTCAACAATATCCGGCGCGCGTCTTCGATGTTCCTGATCAAGACGGTCTTCTCAATGATGCTGTCGCTCCTGCTTATCTTCTTCGGAGAAGCGTATCCGTTCGAACCGATCCAGATGACACTGATCAGTGCCTGCGCGGTCGGTATCCCGACGTTTATCCTGGCCAACCTTGACCCGGATTACAATCCGATCGGAGACGGTTTCCTTTCACATGTGCTGATCAAGTCAGTCCCGATCGCCCTGACCATCACGGCCTGCGTTTTCTCGATCATGATGGTCTGCATGAACGTTTATCACGACAATTCCGGGCTCGGCACGGCCTGCGTGCTTGTGACCGGGTGGAGTTATATGGCGGCTTTGCGTACGGTATACGCACCGCTCAATCTGTTCAGAAAAGTTGTTATTTACGGAATGAACGTCATTTTCTTTATCGCGGCAGTCCTTCTGCAGGATCTGCTGGCACTTAAAGGGCTGGAATTCGGCATTATTGTGCAGGTGTTTATCCTGATGACGATTTCGCCGATCATTCAGGACTTCCTGACAAATGTGTTCATACGGGCACAGCACTGGTGGGAGGCCAGACGCAAGCAAAAGTTTGCTAAGAAAGAGGAGGTAAGCGCATGAAAAAGGGATCTTTACTGATCAAAAACGCGGATTATGTCGTGACATGTGACAGCCAGGACCGTGTCTTTGAAAAAGCGGATGTTCTGATCGATGACGAAAAGATCGTCGCCGTAAGGGGACAGCGTTACTGGCAGGCTGCCGGCATCACATCGGTCGGATCGGATGAGAGAAAGATTGTGAACTGCCCGGATGATGACGAAGAATGGCAGGCAAATGAGGTGATCGATGCAAAGGGCATGATCATCTATCCGGGTCTTGTCAACACGCATCATCATTTTTACCAGATTTTCACCCGCAACATCGGCGCGGTGCAGAATCTGGAATTATTCCCGTGGCTGAAATACCTCTATGAAATATGGAAGAATCTCAACGAGGAGACAGTACATTACAGCACGCTGACCGCGCTCGGCGAACTGCTTCTGACAGGCTGCACGACTGCTGTTGATCATCATTATGTCTTCCCCGAAGGTGCCGGTCTGCTGATCGACCGTCAGTTTGAGGCGGCCAGCCTGATCGGAGCCCGCATGGTCGCAACCCGCGGCAGCATGGATCTGTCCGTTAAGGACGGAGGCCTTCCGCCGGATTCCGTCGTCCAGACGATCGATCAGATCATGGATGACTCCGAGCGTCTGGTCAAGATGTATCACAGTGCAGAGCCCTACAGTATGCGTCAGGTCGTGCTCGCACCGTGTTCCCCGTTTTCTGTCTCGGCAGACTTACTGCGCGAGAGCGCTGTTCTGGCACGCGAACTCGGCGTCTGCCTGCACACACACCTGTGCGAGACGAAGGATGAAGAGAACTACATGCTCGAGAATCACGGCATCCGCCCGCTCGAGTATATGGAGCGGCTCGGCTGGGTCGGCAACGATGTCTGGTATGCGCACGGTATTCATTTTACGGATGAGGAGCTGGATTTTCTGGCGGAGACAGGCACCGGTGTGGCGCACTGCCCGGTTTCAATTATGAAACTATCCTCCGGTATTGCCAAGATTTCTGAAATGCTCAGGAAGGGCGTCAAGGTCGGACTTGCCGTCGACGGATCGGCCAGCAATGACGGCAGCAACCTGCTTGAGGAGATTCGTGTCGCGTTCCTGCTGCACAGATTGGCGAAGAGCAATAATGCGCCGACCGGCTATGACATTCTGAAAATGGCGACAGTCGGAAGTGCTTCTCTGATTGGAAGAGATGATCTGGGATCGATTGATCAGGATAAGGCTGCCGATCTGTTTATGATCGACCGCAATCAGGAGACACTCATCGCAGCGGATCTTGATCCGGCGGCTATGCTGGGCACAGTCGGATACAAAGGCAAGACGGCTTACACGATCGTGAACGGACAGATCGTCGTTCAGGACGGCCGGCTGGTCAATATCGATGAAGAGGAACTGGTTGTCAAAGCCAATGAGGCTGCAAAACAAATGCTGGTCAGCTGATGCTTTCCCAGCGGGCGCATGCGCCGCAGGGCAGGATCAGACCGGATGAAGTGACAGGAAGGCCGACCTCCTCGGAGGTGACCCGGCCGCCGGCGCTCGGGCAGAGTACGGACGAGAGCATATAGGCCATCGTCGCGGGTTGCAGGCCGGTGGTATAAGAATTTAATAAGAAGAAGATGGAGTCATCGTTGAGAAGCTGAGCGCAAAGCCCCAGCAGATCATAGATGGCTTCTTCTATTTTCCAGACCTCGCCGCCCGGGCCGCGTCCGTAGGAGGGCGGGTCCATGATGATGCCGTCATAGTGATGGCCGCGGCGGATCTCACGTTTGACAAATTTAACGCAGTCATCTACGAGCCAGCGGATCGGTGCATCAGCAAGTCCGGACGCTGCGGCGTTTTCTTTTGCCCAGGTGACCATGCCTTTAGAGGCATCGACATGCGTCACTTTGGCGCCGGCTTTCGCTGCTGCAACGGTTGCACCGCCGGTGTAGGCAAAGAGATTGAGCACAGAGACTTCCCGGCCGGTGTGCCGGATCTTTTCAGTGATCCAGTTCCAGTTGACGGCCTGTTCAGGGAAGAGACCTGTGTGCTTGAAGGCAAAGGGTTTCAGATGGAACGAAAGATCACCGGCTCCGGCATTGTAACTGATCGTCCATGATTTCGGCAGATCGAAAAACTCCCACGAACCGCCGCCCTTTTTGCTGCGGTGGTAGTGGCCGTTCGGATAGGACCAGCGCGCGTCGTTTTTACCCGTGTGCCAGATCACCTGCGGGTCAGGACGCACCAGGATATAATCGCCCCAGCGCTCCAGTTTCTCGCCGCTTGCGGCATCCAGCACTTCATAGTCTGTCCAGTTATCAGCAATCCACATGATCGTTCATTCCTTTCCTTATTTATAACTATACTAGACACTTCCTGAAAAAGCAAAGAGGGCGCGTGATTCGGATGCGGCGAAGTATTGAAAATAGAACAGCCCTGTGATACATTTAAGGCGTATTAGAAATGTCATGTTTAAAGAGGGGTGACGGAGATGAATCTAGATAAGAAATTGTACAAGTCAAGTACAAACAAGATGCTCGCAGGCGTCTGTGGCGGCATCGCGGAGTATTTCGGTGTTGATCCGACCTGGATCCGTCTGGCCTGGGTGATTTTTTCTATGACGGGCGGAGCAGGTGTGCTCGCATACATCGTTGCGGCATTGATCATTCCGGATGAGCCGGCCTGACAGACAGTAGTATAGTATACGAAAGGAGAAAGACAATGACATACGTATGCGGAGTTTGCGGTTATGTGTATGACGAGGCAGCAGGCGATCCCGATAACGGAATCGAGCCGGGCACCAAATGGGAAGATGTTCCTGAAGATTGGGTATGCCCCCTTTGCGGCGTTGGCAAAGACGAGTTTGAAGAGGAATAATAATCTTTGATAAATGGCGGCCGACCTCTTGACAGAGGCCGGCCGCTTATGATACATTGTACTTCACGAAAAGACTCCGGTCTTTTTTTTGTGCTGTAAAAATATAGCAAAACGCTTTCAGAAAGGTTAGAAAAATGCGCACAAGAATCACATTGGAATGCACAGAGTGCAAGCACAGAAACTACAATACCACCAAGGATAAGAAAGAACATCCGGAGCGTATGGAAACGAAGAAATACTGCCGTTTCTGCCAGAAGCACACCATTCATAAGGAAACCAAATAATGAGTGACAAGACAAAACAGAAAACCGGATTCTTCAAGGGCGTGAAGACTGAGTTCAAGAAGATCACATGGCCGACCCGCAACCAGCTCGTCAAAGAGACGATCGCGGTATCTGTCGTGACGATCCTTCTTGGCGCGATCATCAAGCTTGTCGATATGGTCATGCAGACAGGCATTGCGATTCTGATCAAGTAATCACGAAGGGAGAATGTATGGCTGAAGCAAGATGGTATGTGGTTCATACCTATTCCGGTTATGAAAATAAAGTCAAGGCAAACCTTGAAAAGACGATCGCGAACCGTCATCTGGAGGAGGAGATCCTGGAAGTAAGGATTCCGATGCAGGATGTGGCTGAGTACAAGAACGGCTCCCGCAAGATGGTTCAGAAGAAAATGTTCCCGGGCTATGTCATGGTCAACATGATTCTCAATGATGACACCTGGTTCATCGTCCGCAATACACGCGGCGTGACCGGTTTTGTCGGTCCGGACGGCAAGGCTGTGCCCCTGACTGAGGATGAGATGCGCCCGTACGGCGTGCGTCCGAAGAATATCGAGATGGATTACAAAGTCGGCGATACCGTTATGGTAGTAGAGGGCGCCTGGGAAGGCACCACCGGTATGGTTCAGGCAGTCAATCCGTCAAAAGAGACAGTTACGATCAACGTGGAATTGTTCGGCCGCGAGACTCCGGTCGAGATCACATTCCTGGAGATAAAGAAACTTTAAATCTGTGGGAGGGATTATCCCGCCGGTACCACAAGGAGGTAAAACCAAATGGCATCAAAGAAAAAAGTAGAAGGTTACATCAAGTTACAGATTGAGGCCGGCAAAGCTACGCCGGCACCGCCTGTCGGACCTGCGCTTGGACAGTACGGCGTCAATATCGTCGACTTCACCAAGCAGTTCAACGCTCAGACGGCTGATAAGGGAGATCTGATCATTCCGGTCGTGATTACTGTTTATGCTGACCGTAGTTTCTCCTTTATTACCAAGACACCCCCGGCAGCTGTTTTGATCAAGAAAGCCTGCAACATCCAGTCCGGCTCCGGCGAGCCCAACAGAACCAAAGTTGCCAAGATCACACGTGCGCAGCTTGAGGAGATCGCCAAGACAAAGGAACCGGATCTGAATGCAGCAGACCTGGACGCAGCGGTCAGCATGATCGCCGGAACAGCCAGAAGCATGGGAGTCGTAGTCGAAGGTTAAAGGCCAGTGGGAGGTTTGAACCGTTAGGACCACAAGGAGGTATATATGAAACACGGAAAGAGATACGCAGAAAGCGCGAAAGAAATCGATCGCACAAAAGTATATGATCTGGACGAGGCGATTGCCCTCGTAAAGAAGAACGCAACAGCTAAGTTTGATGAGACCATTGAAGCACATGTCCGCACAGGCTGTGACGGACGTCACGCAGATCAGCAGATCCGCGGCTCGGTCGTCCTGCCGCACGGAACAGGCAAGACTGTCCGCATTCTGGTTTTCGCAAAAGACGCTAAGGCTGATGAGGCCAAGGCAGCAGGCGCTGACTATGTCGGAGCTGAGGATATGGTCCAGAAGATCCAGAAAGAAAACTGGTTTGATTTTGACGCTGTTGTTGCTACACCGGATATGATGAGCGTCGTCGGACGTCTCGGCCGCATCCTTGGACCGAGAGGCATGATGCCCAACCCGAAGACCGGTACGGTCACCATGGATGTGACTGGTGCGATCAACGACATCAAAGCCGGTAAGATTGAGTACCGTCTTGACAAGACCAACATCATTCACTGCCCGGTCGGCAAGGCTTCCTTTACAGAGGAGCAGCTCAGTGACAACCTGAACACTTTGTTTGAAGTGCTGATCAAGGCGAGACCTGCAGCAGTCAAGGGTCAGTTTATGAAGTCAGTTACACTGACATCGACGATGGGCCCGGGCGTCAGGGTCAATCCGCTCAAGCTGACACAGGCTTAATACTATTGAATACGGCTTGACAGCCGTAACCCGACATGCTAATATTTTCGTTGCAATTAACTGCCGAAGACAGCCGGTTTCTCTGGGAACGTAAGTCTTCTATCATAGAAGCGCCTGCCGAGGAAGTGATTCGAATGAATACGAATTGACTTACACCTCACTATGTCTTTGCGCGTAGTGAGGTTTTTTCTGCATTTGATTGCGGCAATCAAATAAAGAAAAGGAGGAATCGAAAGTGGCAAAAGTTGAACTGAAAGCACCGATCGTCGCCGCTATCACCGAGGATGTCAAAGATGCTAAGTCTCTCGTTCTCGTTGACTACCGCGGACTGACGGTTGAGCAGGACACTCAGCTGCGCAAGGAAATGCGTGAGGCCGGCATCGTCTACAAAGTCTACAAGAATACGATGATGAAGCGCGCCTTTGAGGGCATAGAACTTGCAGAGCTGGATCCCTTCCTGGAAGGTCCGAGCGCGCTCGCCATTTCAAATGACGATGTCACCGCACCGGCCCGCATCCTGGTTAAGTTCGGTAAGACAGCTGAAGCTCTTGAACTGAAGGCCGGCATGGTCGAAGGTCAGTTCTATGATGTGGCAGCGCTGACTGAGCTGGCATCCATCGGATCCAGAGAAGAACTGCTCTCCAGATTGTTCGGCAGCATGCAGTCACCGATCGCGAACTTCGCCCGCGTCCTTAAGCAGATCGCTGAGAAGGACGGCGCACCGGCAGAAGCTCCCGCAGAGGAAGCTGCTCCGGCCGAAGAGGCACCCGCAGAAGAGAAGGCAGAGTAATTACGAGAAAACGATGATCGGTCACAGCTGACCGAAATATACATGGAGGAATAAAAAATGGCTAAGTTAACTACAGAAGAATTTATCGCAGCAATTAAAGAACTGTCTGTTCTTGAGCTCAATGAACTTGTTAAGGCTTGTGAAGAAGAGTTTGGCGTTTCCGCAGCAGCCGGTGTTGCAGTTGTAGCAGCAGGCGGCGCAGCTGAGGCAGCGGAAGAGAAGGATGAGTTTGATGTCGAGCTGACAAGCTTTGGTGATTCCAAGGTTAAGGTTATCAAGGTTGTCCGTGAGGTGACAGGCCTTGGTCTGAAGGAAGCTAAGGACGTCGTTGACAATGCTCCGAAAGTCATCAAGGAAGCTGTTTCCAAGGCAGAGGCTGAGGAGATCAAAGGCAAACTTGAGGAAGTCGGCGCAACCGTCACCCTTAAGTAATCTGATTGATTCTATCTTAGAAAACAAGACCCTGTCAGGGAACTATGCCCTGACAGGGCTTTTTTTGAGGTTTGTGACCATCTGAAATCAGGCGGTGATACGGTCATTCTGTTCAGAAACGTGAAAAACGCCGGTACTTAGGCTGCGTTTTTCAGCAGCCTTATGTACCGCTGCGTTTTTCTTCGTAGAGCAAGCGTTTCTGAATAAAATGGCCGTGTTATCGCCTGATTCACTATTTTTTATAAAAACACAAAAAAGAGTGCGGTTATCCGTTGACAAGCCCTTGAATTTACGGTACTATGGAGTTTGCGCTATTATGGGGTGCAATGCCGGTTGGCATGCCTTTTGTGAGAGAGAAGGAGTGTATAATTCATGGAGAAAAATAGAATTCGTCCTGTAAAAAGTGGAACCGGAACCCGCATGTCTTTTTCCCGTCAGAAAGAGATCCTCGAGGTTCCAAATCTGATCGAAGTTCAGAAAAACTCCTACGGTTGGTTTCTGGAGTCCGGTCTGCGGGAAGTGTTCGACGATATTTCTCCGATATCGGATCACAGTGGTCATCTGAGCCTGTCCTTTGTGGACTATGAGCTCGCAAAAGATGATATCAAATACACGATTGAAGAGTGCAAAGAGAGAGACGCGACATATTCGGCTCCGATGAAGGTGCGCGTGCGCCTTCACAATAAAGAGACCGATGAGATCAACGAGCATGAGATCTTCATGGGCGATCTGCCGCTCATGACAGAGACAGGCACGTTTGTTATCAACGGCGCTGAGCGTGTTATCGTCAGTCAGCTTGTCCGTTCACCGGGCATCTACTATACGATCTCACTCGACAAGTCCGGAAAACAGCTGTACTCCTGCCAGGTCATTCCGAACAGAGGTGCATGGCTTGAGTATGAGACGGACGCCAATGATATGTTCTATGTCCGCGTTGACCGTACCCGTAAAGTACCGGTTACGGTTCTGGTGCGCGCTCTCGGTGTCGGAACAAACGAAGAAATCCTGGAGATGTTCGGTGATGAGCCGAAGATCAAAGCTTGTCTGGCCAACACCAGCAAAGATCCGGCGACAAACCATGAGGAAGGTCTGCTGGAGCTGTACCGCAAGATCCGTCCGGGCGAGCCGCTCGCAGTGGATTCGGCGGAAAACCTGATCATGGGCATGTTCTTTGACTCACGTCGCTATGATCTGGCTAAAGTCGGCCGGTATAAGTTTAATAAGAAGTTAATGTTCCGTTACCGTATCGCCGGCCATAAGCTGGCGGAGGATGCGGTGAGCCCGCTGACAGGCGAAGTGATCGCAGAGGCAGGTACGGAAGTGACACGCGAGATGGCAGATAAGATCCAGTTCGCAGCGATTCCGTCTGTCGTAATGGAAGGACCGGAAGGACGTCAGGTCAAGGTTCTTTCCAATATGATGGTAGATCTGACTGCGATCGTTGATCTGGATCCGGAAGAGTTCGGCATCAAGGAGCTGGTTTTCTATCCGTGCCTTGAAAAGCTGATCGAGGAGACAGAGGGTGATGTCGAAGCGCTGAAGGAAGCGATCCGTGCACATGTGCATGATCTGGTTCCGAAGCACATCACAAAAGAAGATATCTTTGCTTCTGTCAACTACAATATGCATTTAGAGCATGGATTCGGCAACGATGACGACATCGATCATCTCGGCAACCGCCGTATCCGTGCCGTGGGCGAACTGCTTCAGAACCAGTACCGCATCGGCCTGTCGAGACTGGAGAGAGTTGTGCGCGAGCGCATGACCACCCAGGATCAGGAGACAGTGACACCGCAGTCACTCATCAATATCAAGCCGGTTACGGCAGCTGTCAAGGAGTTCTTCGGATCTTCACAGCTCTCCCAGTTCATGGACCAGAACAACCCGCTCGGCGAGTTGACGCATAAGAGACGTCTGTCCGCCCTCGGCCCGGGTGGTCTTTCCAGAGACCGTGCCGGATTCGAGGTCCGAGATGTCCACTACTCTCACTACGGACGTATGTGCCCGATCGAGACTCCTGAAGGTCCGAACATCGGTCTGATCAACTCGCTGGCTTCCTATGCACGGATCAATGAGTACGGATTCATCGAGGCGCCTTATCGCAAGATCAGCCACAAGGATCCGGCGAATCCGGTTGTCACCGATGAAGTTGTCTATATGACAGCGGACGAAGAGGATAACTACCATGTCGCGCAGGCTAATGAGCCGCTCGACGAAGAAGGCCACTTCTTAAGAAAGAACGTTTCAGGACGTTTCCGCGAAGAGACACAGTCTTACGAGAGAACGATGTTTGAGTACATGGATGTCTCTCCGAAGATGGTCTTCTCGGTCGCGACAGCGCTGATTCCATTCCTCGAGAACGACGACGCAAACCGCGCTTTGATGGGTTCCAACATGCAGAGACAGGCCGTGCCGCTGATGGTCACTGAAGAGCCTGTTGTCGGAACAGGTATGGAGCAGAAGACAGCGGAAGACTCCGGTGTCTGCGTGCTGGCTGAGAAAGACGGTGTTGTGGAGCACGTGACGGCTACCCACATCGCAGTGCGTGAAGAGGATGGTAACCTGCATCAGTATAAGCTGATGAAGTTCATGCGCAGCAACCAGAGCAACTGCTACAACCAGCGCCCGATCGTTTCCAAAGGCCAGGAGGTCAAGAAGGGTGAAGTGATCGCTGACGGACCGTCCACATGCGGCGGCGAGATGGCACTCGGAAAGAACCCGCTCATCGGTTTCATGACATGGGAAGGTTACAACTACGAGGATGCCGTTCTGATCAGTGAGCGTCTGGTTCAGGATGATATTTACACTTCTATTCATATCGAAGAATATGAGGCAGAAGCGCGTGACACCAAGCTCGGTGCTGAGGAAATCACCAATGATATCCCGGGCGTCGGCGAAGATGCGCTGAAAGATCTGGATGACCGCGGTATCGTCCGCATCGGTGCGGAAGTGCGTGCGGGTGACATTCTTGTCGGCCGCGTCACACCGAAGGGCGAGACAGAACTGACGGCTGAGGAGCGCCTGCTCCGTGCGATCTTTGGTGAGAAAGCCAGAGAAGTCCGTGACACCTCCCTGAAGGTGCCGCACGGTGAGTACGGTGTTGTTGTCGATGCCAAAGTCTTCACAAGAGAGAACGGTGACGACCTTTCACCGGGTGTCAACCAGTCTGTACGTATCTACATCGCGCAGAAGAGAAAGATCTCTGTCGGCGATAAGATGGCCGGACGTCACGGTAACAAGGGTGTCGTTTCACGTGTCCTCCCGATCGAGGATATGCCGTTCCTGCCGAACGGACGCCCGCTTGATATCGTGCTTAACCCGCTCGGCGTGCCGTCCCGTATGAATATCGGGCAGGTGCTCGAGATCCATCTGTCTCTGGCAGCGCGCGCTCTCGGCTTTAAGATCGCGACCCCGATCTTTGACGGCGCTGACGAGGACGACATCATGGACGCTCTTGAGATGGCTAACGACTATGTCAACAGCGAATGGGATGATTTCAAGAAGAAGTACAAAGATCAGATCAGTGCTGATGTCATGAAGTATCTCGGTTCGCATCTGGATCACAGGAATTTCTGGCGCGGTGTGCCGATCTCCCGTGACGGTAAAGTCCAGCTGCGTGACGGACGCTCCGGAGAAATGTTTGATTCACCGGTTACGATCGGCTACATGCATTATCTGAAGCTTCACCACCTGGTTGACGATAAGATCCACGCCCGTTCAACCGGCCCATATTCACTCGTAACGCAGCAGCCGCTCGGCGGCAAGGCCCAGTTCGGCGGTCAGCGTTTCGGTGAGATGGAAGTCTGGGCACTGGAAGCTTACGGTGCCGCGTACACACTGCAGGAGATCCTGACGATGAAGTCAGACGATGTGGTCGGACGTGTCAAGACTTACGAAGCCATCATCAAGGGCAACAACATCTCCGAGCCGGGTGTGCCGGAGTCCTTCAAGGTCCTCCTGAAAGAGCTGCAGTCCCTGAGTCTGGATGTGCAGGTGCTCGATGAGAGACGCAAAGAAGTACGGCTTCTTGAGGCAAACCACTATGAAGAGACAGACTTCCGTTCGATTGAGCGCTCGCTCATCGAGGGAGAGGAAAGATATAACGAAAGCCGCAAATCCTTTGAAGAACAGGGATACGGCATGCAGCAGGTGACCGAAAACGGATTTGAGGACGACCTGTCCTCCGATGAGGAAACCGAAGAGCCTGTATACAGCACGGATGAAGAAGAATAGGAGGGGAACAGATGCCGGGATATACAACAGAATCACGCCAGCCTATTACATTTGACGCAATCAAAATCGGGCTTGCTTCCCCAGAGAAGATCCTTGAGTGGTCACACGGTGAAGTCACCAAGCCGGAGACGATTAACTACAGAACGCTGAAGCCGGAGACAGACGGACTGTTCTGCGAGCGCATTTTCGGACCGAGCAAAGACTGGGAATGCCACTGCGGTAAATATAAGAAGATTCGCTATAAGGGCGTTATCTGCGATAAATGCGGTGTTGAGGTTACTAAGGCAAGTGTGCGCCGTGAGCGCATGGGCCATATTCAACTGGCAGCGCCGGTGTCACATATCTGGTATTTCAAGGGTATTCCGAGCCGCATCGGTCTGATGTTGGATCTCTCTCCGAGAATGCTGGAGCGCGTCCTGTATTTCGCTTCATTTATCGTACTGGATCCGGGCAACACGGATCTGGAGAAAAAGCAGGTCTTAAATGAGACGGAGTACGAACAGGCCCGTGAGACCTGGGGACAGGAATTCAGAGTCGGCATGGGCGCCGAGGCAATTCAGGAACTCTTAGCCGAGATCGATCTTGAGCAGGAGCACAAGAATCTGCGCGAGGAGCTTTCTGCTGCGACAGGTCAGAAGCGTGCGCGTATCGTCAAGCGTCTGGAAGTCGTCGAGGCTTTCCTTGATTCCGGAAACAAACCGGAGTGGATGATCTTAAATGTCATTCCGGTCATCCCGCCGGATCTGCGCCCGATGGTGCAGTTGGACGGCGGACGTTTTGCGACATCAGATCTGAATGACCTGTACCGCCGCATCATCAACCGCAACAACCGTCTGGCAAGACTGCTCGATCTCGGCGCACCGGAGATTATCGTGCGCAACGAGAAGAGAATGCTGCAGGAAGCGGTTGACGCGCTGATCGACAATGGCCGTCGCGGCCGTCCGGTCACCGGACCGGGCAACCGCCCCTTAAAGAGTTTGTCAGATATGCTGAAAGGTAAGTCCGGACGTTTCCGTCAGAACCTGCTCGGCAAGCGTGTTGACTACTCAGGCCGTTCGGTTATCGTGGTCGGCCCTGAACTGAAAATCTACCAGTGCGGTCTGCCGAAAGAAATGGCAGTCGAACTGTTCAAGCCTTTCGTCATGAAAGAGCTGGTTGCGCGCGGCAACGCGCACAATATTAAGAGCGCGAAGAAAAAGGTCGAGCGTATGGTACCGGAAGTCTGGGATATCCTCGAGGATGTCATTAAAGAGCATCCGGTTATGCTGAACCGTGCGCCTACACTGCACAGACTTGGTATTCAGTCCTTTGAGCCGATTCTGGTTGAAGGTAAGGCGATCAAGCTTCACCCGCTCGTATGTACAGCCTTCAACGCCGACTTTGACGGCGACCAGATGGCCGTTCACCTTCCGCTTTCAGTTGAGGCACAGGCAGAGAGCCGTTTCCTGATGCTCTCCCCGAATAACCTCCTGAAACCGTCGGATGGTGGTCCGGTGGCAGTACCGTCCCAGGATATGGTTCTCGGTATTTACTATCTGACACAGATGCGTCCGGGCGTAAAGGGACAAGGCAAGTTCTTCAAGAATGCCAATGAGGCGATCCTTGCCTATGAGAATGGCGATATCACGCTGCATTCGATCATCAAAGTGCGTGTGACAAAGAAGATCGCCGAAGACAAGATCGTTTCCGGTATGATCGAGTCCACACTCGGACGGTTCCTGTTCAATGAAATCATTCCGCAGGATCTCGGATTTGTTGAGAGAAAGACCGACGAAGATATGCTGAAGCTGGAGATCGATTTCCAGGTCGGCAAGAAACAGCTCAAGACGATCCTGGAGCGCGTGATCAATATTCACGGCGCGACTCAGACAGCTGAGGTACTCGATAGGATCAAATCGATGGGTTATAAGTATTCGACCCGCGCGGCCATGACGGTATCTATTTCGGATATGACAGTGCCGAAAGAAAAAGCCGAGATGATCGAGCAGACACAGGAAAAGGTCGACAAGATCACCCGTAACTTCCGCCGCGGTCTCATGACAGAGGAAGAGCGTTATAAGGAAGTCATCGAAGCCTGGAAGAAGACAGACGATGAGCTGACAGAGGCACTGCTCTCCACACTGGATCAGTACAACAACATCTTCATGATGGCTGACTCCGGTGCCCGTGGTTCCGACAAGCAGATCAAACAGCTGGCCGGTATGCGTGGTTTGATGGCTGATACGACAGGCCGTACGATCGAGTTGCCGATCACCTCGAACTTCCGTGAAGGTCTGGACGTTTTGGAGTACTTCATGTCGGCGCACGGCGCCCGCAAGGGTCTGTCCGATACAGCGCTCCGTACAGCTGACTCAGGTTATCTGACCAGACGTCTGGTTGATGTCTCTCAGGAACTGATCATCCGCGAGCCGGATTGCTGCTGCGGTCATGATCACGAGAACGGCGAGATCCCGGGCATGTATGTGTCAGCGTTCATGGACGGCAACGAGGAGATCGAAAGCCTTGAAAGCCGGATCATCGGACGTTACGCGGCTGAGGCAGTCTATGATCAGAAGGGCAATGTATTGGTCGAGGCGGATCATATGATCACACCGGCCCGCGCGAAAGAGATCCTCGCAAAGGGTGTCGGCAACCGCGACGGTGAGTTCCCGATCAAGGCGGTCAAGGTCCGTACGATCCTGACCTGCGAATCCGAGACAGGTATCTGCGCGAAATGCTATGGCGCCAATATGGCGACCGGCGAGCCGGTGCAGGTCGGCGAGGCAGTCGGAATCATCGCGGCGCAGTCGATCGGTGAGCCCGGTACACAGCTGACGATGCGTACATTCCATACAGGCGGCGTGGCCGGAAACGATATCACACAGGGTCTTCCCCGTGTCGAGGAGCTTTTCGAAGCCAGAAAGCCGAAGGGTCTTGCGATTATCGCTGAGTTCGGCGGCACAGTGACTGTTGTCGGCGACGATGCGAAGAAAAAACGCGAAGTGACGATCACCAACGATGAGACCGGTGAGGCCAAGACGTACCAGATCCCGTTCGGCTCAAGTCTGAAGATCAGACATGGCGAAGCACTCAAGACAGGCGATGTACTGGAAGCCGGTGATCCGCTGACAGAAGGTTCGATCGACCCGCACGATCTGCTCCGCATCAAGGGAGCCGAGGCTGTTCAGAATTACATTCTGAGTGAAGTGCAGAGAGCTTACAGACAGCAGGGTGTTGATATCAACGACAAGCACATCGAAGTGATCGTCCGTCAGATGATGAAAAAGATGCGCGTTGTATCCTGCGGCGACAGTACTTATCTGCCCGGTACAATGGTCGATACGGTACAGTTCCGCAAGGACAATGCAGCACTCGAGCAGGCCGGTAAAGAGCCGGCGGAGGGACACAAAGTCCTGCTCGGTATCACGAAGGCTTCGCTGGCAACAGATTCGTTCCTGTCAGCAGCTTCCTTCCAGGAGACCACCCGCGTGCTGACCGATGCCGCGATCAAGGGCAAGGTTGACCCGCTGACCGGTCTGAAGGAAAATGTTCTGATCGGTAAACTGATCCCTGCCGGAACCGGTATGAAGCGCTATCGCAATGTTAAGTTTGAAGTCGAAGGCATCCCGGAACCTGAGGATCTCGGCGATGTCATGGAACGCGAAGAAGTCGATCCGGATAATATTTACGAGCAGACGCTTGAAGCTGCTGAGGAAGCTGCAGCCGAGACAGATGAGGCTGTTGAGGAAGCGGTCACCGAAGAAGTGCTCGAAGAAGCGGCAGCAGAAGCAGCCGATGGGGTTGACACTACCGAAGAAACCCCCTAAAATAAGCAAGTGTGCCATTTTGGCATGCCTATATAGTTAAACGCAACGTAACAACAGGTGCATAGGAGGTGAAACTATATGCCAACATTTAACCAGTTAGTCAGGAAAGGAAGACAGACTTCAGTGAAAAAGTCGACGGCTCCTGCACTTCAGAAGGGATTCAACTCTCTGAAGAAGAAGGCTACAGATGAGTCTTCACCGCAGAAGCGCGGTGTCTGCACAGCCGTTAAGACCGCTACTCCGAAGAAGCCTAATTCCGCACTCCGTAAGATCGCCAGAGTTCGTCTTTCGAACGGCATCGAAGTGACCAGCTATATTCCGGGTGAAGGCCACAACCTTCAGGAGCATAGCGTGGTGCTGATCCGCGGCGGCAGAGTTAAAGACCTGCCTGGTACACGTTATCATATCGTGCGCGGAACGCTCGATACAGCCGGTGTCGCTGACAGAAAACAGGCAAGATCCAAGTACGGAGCAAAGAAACCCAAGAAGTAAAGAAGTTATTCACGTAAGACTATGATACTTGTTGTTGCGGACTATATACAGATCAGATCCGCACGGACACATAAGTATTGTGAGTACCTGTGATTTAACAAGCATTTGGTTAAGGAGGGAAGAGACGTGCCAAGAAAAGGACATACTCAACACAGAGACGTATTGGCGGATCCGATCTACAACGATAAAGTCGTCACAAAGCTGATCAACCAGATCATGCTCGACGGCAAGAAGGGCGTAGCCCAGAAGATCGTCTACGGTGCCTTTGAGACCGTAGAGGAAAAGACCGGAAAACCGGCATTGGAAGTTTTCAGACAGGCGATGGACAATATCATGCCCGTACTGGAAGTTAAAGCGAGACGTATCGGTGGTGCTACTTATCAGGTACCGATCGAAGTCAGACCGGACAGAAGACAGGCACTGGCGCTGCGCTGGCTGACTAATTTCTCACGCGCAAGAGGGGAGAAGACTATGAAGGATCGTCTTGCGAATGAGATCATGGATGCTGCCGAAAATACAGGCTCATCCGTCAAGAGAAAAGAAGATGTGCATAAGATGGCTGAGGCCAACAAGGCATTTGCACATTATCGTTTTTAATTAATAGGAGGGATTAATGGGAAGAGAATACCCCCTGGAAAGAACCAGGAATATCGGTATTATGGCACATATTGATGCCGGAAAGACGACTCTGACAGAGCGTATTCTCTATTACACCGGCATCAATTACAAGATCGGCGAAACGCACGAGGGTTCTGCGACCATGGACTGGATGGAGCAGGAGAAGGAGCGCGGTATCACGATCACATCAGCCGCTACAACTTGCCACTGGACCCTTCAGGATCACGCGAAACCGAAGGAAGGCGCCCTGGAGCACAGGATCAATATCATTGATACCCCGGGGCATGTGGACTTTACGGTAGAGGTTGAGAGATCGCTGCGCGTTCTCGACGGTGCGGTCGGCGTTTTCTGCGCAAAGGGCGGTGTAGAGCCGCAGTCGGAAAACGTATGGCGTCAGGCTGACACTTATAACGTTCCGCGTATGGCGTTCATCAACAAGATGGATATCCTCGGCGCTGATTTTTATAATGCGGTCGATCAGATCCGCGAGCGCCTGGGCAAAAACGCGATCGTCCTTCAGCTTCCGATCGGAAAAGAAGATCATTTTGAGGGCATCATCGACCTGATGGAGATGGAAGCCTATATCTATAATGATCAGAAAGGTGAAGACATCAGCATCGTGCCGATTCCTGACGATATGAAGGAAGAGGCGGAGAATTATCACACAGAGCTGATCGAGAAGATCTGCGAGCTCGATGATGATCTGATGCTCGAGTATCTCGAAGGAGAAGAGCCGAGCCCCGACCGTCTGAAGGAAGTGCTCAGAAGGGCAACCTGTGAGTGTACGGCTGTGCCTGTCTGCTGCGGCAGTGCGCATCAGCAGAAGGGTGTGCAAAAGCTCCTTGATGCGATCGTCGAGTTTATGCCTGCCCCGACAGACATTCCCGCTATTGAAGGCGTGGATGACAGAGGCAAAGAAGTCGTGCGTCACTCATCTGATGAAGAGCCGTTCTCGGCGCTTGCTTTCAAGATCATGACGGATCCGTTTGTCGGCAAGCTGGCGTATTTCCGTGTCTATTCAGGCACGATGAAGTCCGGTTCTTATGTGCTTAATGCCACAAAAGACAAGAAGGAACGCGTAGGCCGTATTCTGCAGATGCACGCGAACAAGCGGCAGGAGCTGGATATGGTATATGCCGGTGATATCGCGGCGGCGATCGGATTTAAGAACACCACGACCGGTGATACTATCTGTGATGAGAAGCATCCGGTCATCCTTGAATCGATGGAGTTCCCGGATCCGGTTATCGAGCTTGCGATCGAGCCGAAGACGAAGGCTTCCCAGGGCAAGCTGGGCGAATCTCTTGCCAAGCTGGCCGAGGAGGATCCGACGTTCAAGGCGCATACCGACCCGGATACAGGCCAGACGATCATTGCCGGTATGTGCGAGCTCCATTTGGAGATCATCGTCGACCGTCTGCTGCGTGAGTTTAAGGTTGAGGCTAATGTAGGCGCACCGCAGGTGGCTTACCGTGAGGCAATTACCAAGCCGGCTGACGTCGACTCCAAGTATGCGAAGCAGTCAGGCGGACGCGGACAGTACGGTCATTGTAAAGTACGCTTTGAGCCGATGGAAGCCAACGCGGAAGAGACATTTGTCTTCGAGTCGGAAGTTGTCGGCGGAAACATCCCGAAGGAGTACATCCCGGCAGTCGGCGAAGGTATCGAAGATGCGATGGCCAGCGGACCGCTCGGCGGTTATCCGGTGGTTGGCGTTAAGGCTGTTGTCTATGACGGTTCTTATCACGAAGTCGACTCCAGTGAGATGGCCTTCCACATCGCCGGATCGATGGCGTTTAAGAAGGCAATGGATCAGGCTGCTCCGGTACTGCTTGAGCCGATCATGAAGGTCGAAGTGACAATGCCCGAAGAATACATGGGCGATGTCATTGGTGATTTGAATTCACGGCGCGGCCGGATCGAGGGCATGGATGACATCGGCGGTGGTAAGAAGGTTACGGCTTATGTACCGCTCTCTGAGATGTTCGGATATGCGACAGATCTGCGCTCACGCACACAGGGACGAGGCAACTACTCCATGTTCTTTGAGAAGTACGAGAAAGTGCCGAAAAACGTTCAGGATAAGCTGCTTTCCAAGTAAGAAATTGCTTGAAAAATAAAAACGTTTGCAATATAATCATTGTATCTGAGTGTAATTTAGATTGAGGAGGATTTCAGAATGGCAAAAGAAAAATTTCAAAGGACTAAACCGCATTGTAACATCGGTACAATCGGACATGTCGACCACGGTAAAACAACTCTGACAGCTGCCATTACTAAGGTGCTGGCGGACCGCGTACCGGGTAACGTAAAGGTTGATTTCGAGAACATCGATAAAGCTCCGGAAGAGAGAGAGCGTGGTATCACGATTTCAACAGCTCACGTTGAGTATGAGACAGAGAAGCGTCACTATGCACACGTTGACTGCCCAGGACATGCTGACTATGTCAAGAACATGATCACTGGTGCTGCTCAGAT
>JAFWDW010000094.1 GCA_017515965.1 Lachnospiraceae bacterium | reverse complement strand
TACGTGGCTGATTACACACGCTATGAAGTGCTTGCCCGCACACGCGATGACGCGGCAGGGGAGGCGTTTGACAAGGTCGCGCGTGCGATCGGACTGCCTTATCCCGGCGGCGTGCAGATCGATCAGCTGGCTCGTAAAGGCAATGCCGGGGCTGTTAGTTTTCCGAAAGCGCATGTGGATGAAGCACCGCTTGATTTTTCTTTTAGCGGCCTTAAGTCAGCAGTCTTGAATTATCTGAACCAGTGCAGAATGACCGGGACAGAGTATGACCGCGCTGATTTGGCGGCCGGTTTTCAAAAGGCGGTTGTCGATGTGCTGGTAGAGCACACGATGGAAGCAGTCGATATGTTAAACGGAGGGAAGAGCACGATAGAAACCGATGGACCTGTCGGTACCGTTACGCTCGCGGGCGGTGTTGCTTCCAACAGCGGGCTGAGGACTGCTATGGAGGCTGCATGCAGTAAGCGAGGTCTGATCTTTTATAAACCCTCGCCGGTCTACTGTACGGACAATGCGGCGATGATCGGGGCAGCAGGCTATTATGAGTATATGGCCGGTGTGCGTCACGGGTCGGATCTGAATGCTGTTCCCAATCTGCCTTTAGAATAAAATATATTCATTTGTTCAGAACAAATGGCTTGATATATCATCAGAGCTATTGTATAATAGTTGTTGTAAAAGATGTGGCAAACATCGTATGTTTATCGCAAAGAGAAGGGAGCAGTTATGAAGTTTAATGCAACAATTACCGGTATGGGTCCCGAAGCGCTTGTATTTCTCGGACCGGAGATGGATCCGCAGTTTGTAGTCATCTTTAATGAAGATGCACCCCCGGAGCTGGCTGAGCTTTCCATCCTGCATACCAAGAGCGAGATCAATGAGACACCGGCAGTCGGCGACATGCTGAAGCTGGGCAAAAAGATGTATACGATCACAGCTGTTGGAGATGAAGCGGCGCATACGATCGCTACACTCGGACACTGCACACTGACTTTCAGCGCGGATTCCGAGCCTTACCGTCCCGGCTGCATCATGCTTGAAGGCGAGCCGATCACAGCAGACGATATTCCGGTTGGAGAGACGATTCAGATCTTCTGAGAGATTGGAATGACATGAAGAAAATAGTTGATGACGAGCGGCTGATATACAAAGTATGCTGCCTGTATTATCAGGATGATATGAACCAGAAAGAGATAGGAGAGTATCTCGGTGTTTCCCGTTCATCTGTTTTGCGGATGCTTCATAAGGGAAAAGAGATGGGGATTGTCACGATTGAGCTCCACAACCCCAGATTCTACGACTATGGTGAGATGGAGAAGGCTCTGGAACGCGCATACGGATTGAAAGACGTCCTTATTGTTGAAAACAGCGTTCTGGATACCCGTTGGGAAAATGCTTCCTATATGTTCGGATCCGCATCAGATTATCTGTACAGCTTCTTCAAAGAAGGAGATACAGTTGGCGTCGCGATGGGGCATACCTTAAACAGCGTGGTCAGCACGAACAAGACGTACGAGAAGCTCAACGATCTGATGTTTGTGACCTTAGAGGGCGGCATCAGTCAGGGAACTGTGGAGTGCACGGATGTGCAGGGGAACGAGCTTGTCCGGAAATTCGCCGATAAATTCGGAGGGACTTATACCCAGTTTCTTTCCCCGGCTGTGTTTTCAGACAAGGCGATCCTTGATTCCTTCATGAAGGAAAAAGCGGTCAACTATATTTTGGATGAGTTTAAAAAGATTAACGTGGTCGTGGTCGGCATCGGGATTCCCGGCCGTATCGACCATACGCTGGCAAGAGCGGGATATATGACGAATAAGGAACTCAAGTATCTCTCTGCCAACGGGGCTGTGGGAGATATGTGTCTGCAGTTTTTTGACCGCAACGGAGACACATCGCTGTTCAGCCAGTACAATGACCGCGTGGCAGCTATGCGTTTGCAGGATATCCGGAAGGTCCCGAGCAAGATTGGTATCGCCGGAGGTAAGAGAAAAGCAGAGGCAGTTGCCGGCGCCGTACGCGGAGGGTTTATCAATATTCTGATTATTGACAGTGAATGCGCAAAAGAGCTGATCGATATGATCAATGAATGATAACCTGTTTTGAGAATGAAAAAAGACGGAGATTCGGATGAATCCCCGTCTTTTTTATTGTCGTGTGAACCGTGTCAGGCTTTTGTCTCAAATACCTTGTAATAATGAGCCAGACAATCGTTCATTCCCTTCTGGAAAGCATTCCTGACTTTGAAATAATCGGATGTGTCTTCCTCTTCAAGAGCCTTCATGGCCGCCAGATAAAGGTCCGTATAGATGTTTACCTTGCAAATGCCGCCTCTTGCACATTTGTTGAGATTTTCATCACCGGATCCTGAGCCTCCGTGAAGAACGAGCGGTATATTGGTTGCCTCGCGGATCGCAGCCAGAGAGTCGAAACTGATCTCCGGGATAGCCTTGGCTTTGTACACACCGTGTGCAGTGCCGATGGAAATGGCAAGTGAGTCACAGCCGGACTGCTCCGCAAAGGCAGCAGCTTCTTCGGCTGTTGTGTAGAGAGTTTCCTGATCGCTCTCATCAAAATTGCTGGCCACATGGCCAATTTCCGCCTCGACTGTCACACCGCGTGCGTGTGCATATTCAACGACCTCAGCAGTCGTCGCGACATTCTCCTCGAAACTCTTCATCGAAGCATCGATCATGACCGAAGTAAAGCCGACATCGATGGCTTTTTTACAAGTTGCAACATTGACACCGTGGTCGAGATGCACAACGATGGGAACGCTGGCTTCCTTTGCATATTTTCTCGCGACAAGAGCAGCATCATCAAGATTGATATTATCACCTAAATGGCACTCCGCCAGAGCGACGATGAGCGGGAGGCCGAGCTTTTCAGCGAGGAGAACATGGTTTTTGATGCTCTCCATGTCCAGATAGTTTGCTGCGGGGATGGCATAATGGCCTTCCTGTGCTTTCTTGAACAATACTTTTGTATTTACGAGCATGGTAATACCTCCTTTTATTCACCCATAATAACGACTCTGCATCTTCTGGAGCGTTCTCTGCTTCTGTCAAAATCAACGAAATAAACATAACCGGTTGAACCGACCGCCAGCTTTCCGTCTTCGACTTCGAGCGTTGCGCTGTTGCCGATCAGCGTGGACTTCATATGTGCGTCACAGTTGAGAAGAGCGGTCTTGTCTCCTCCGGGAAGATAGACTTCCGCATCCGGCCAGGAGGCAACGTCCGCGTAGTGCTCCGGACCGGGATACAGATACTCGCCTGCCGGCGGAATCTCAGTCTGATCAGGCATAATCTTGGTAAGTGCATCGTTGAGGTCTTTCTGCAGGAACTCAGTGCCGTCTTCCAAGGTGTCATGGACATATTCTTCAAAGAAGACAGAACATGTTGTGTGCGGGGAGATGATCGTGACGAAGCCGCTCTGGATACCGCTGTTGGCGATCGCATCTTTTACCTGCGGTGTGATATTGATAAATGTCGGAGTTTTACCGTGGGACTTCAGGTTGATTTGTTCTTTATAGATCTTCATTTTTAGTTCTCCTGTCTTTCTTTGTAAGCCTTTACAATTGCTTCAGCCATTTCCTGTACACGCACAGCCGGTGAGGGAGCATTCAGGATACCTGACGTAGCGCCCGTACCGTCTGCGCCGAGTCTTACAACATTGTAGCAGTCATCTGCCGTGACGACACCCGAAGCGATCATGACAAGCACATCGGGATTGACCTTATGGAGTGCATCTACAGTTTCTGTGACATAGGAATCATCGGCAGTCTTGCCTGTTCCGATCAGATCAGTGGGTTCAGCCAGAACGATGTCAGCATCCAGGCAGGCGACAGCAGCAGCTTCCTTTGTGCTGTCGGCGCAGACAACTGTGATCATATTCAGTTCCTTTGCGCGCTTGATGCAGGCATACAGATCTGCAACTGTTTTCGGATTCTCAGCATGATTGAGGAAAACGGCATCAGCGCCGGCCTCTTTAAGTGACTCCGGCAGGACATGACCCATGCCGCGGCCGGGTGTCAGCGGATCGAGTGACTGAGCGCATACGATGACATGGCTCGTGTTCTCTTTAATCAGACGGATATCTGCGTACGGGCAGGTAAAGTAGATCTGAAGACCTGTCTCGGCTGCAGTCTTGTCAACTGACTTGGCAAGCGCCAGGCTTTCCGCTCCGTAGAGATATGATTTCGGATTTACAATTAAAAAAGGACGTTCTGCTTTGACCATTGTTTTCTCCTCTCTTATAAGCCATATGAGCTCTTTTCGTAAACGCCTTGATGCTGTTATTATAACGCCTATTAACGCAAATGTCAAAGAACAAATGACTAAATAAATGACTAAACAACCGGTTTGATGAGCAAAAGTCATTACAGGAGCCGTCTCATGCAGACACTTAGACATATGTTCAAAGGAAAAGGTTGTTATATTATTAAAAATGTATTAAAATCAACCTATATTATGAAGCACAGTTTCTTTAATGCAGAGTAATACAAGTTTTGGAGACGTTCCTATGAAACTCAGTGGAATATCCATTTTCCTTCTGATCTTAATAGTTCTGCTGATTCTGCAGTCTATCGGCGGCATTTTGCAGATTCAGGATTACCGGAAGGCAGTGCACAGAGTGCATCAGCTGGGCAATGTCGGACTGGGACAGATGCGCGGCAAGTTTTTAAACGGTCACGTCGCTATCATTGCTTGCGATAACGAGGGTATTATCACCGGAGCGGAAGTGATGGACGGTATCGGCGCTTGGTCGCGTTTCCATAAAGTGGATACTTTTCTGGGAGAGCCGCTGGTCGGGAACAGTGTCTTTAAGTTTATTGATATGACCAAAGACTTCGATAAGAAGCAGTTCAGACGCTGGCAGGGATATATCCGGGCGTTTGAGGCTCTGGAAGTCAGGCTGACCGACAGAGAGCTGACCAGAGAGCAGGAAAAATATATGGCGAAAAAAGCGGCGAAGCACAAGAGAATCAGATAGGTATGCATCCCGGCGCCTTTCATGATGGGCCCTTGAGCGGACGCCGGCGTTACATAGACATAAGCAATACAGAAACCAGGAAACTAAGAAATTCAAAGGAGGGAACGAATGGAATTTATTTCAAAAGTGGCTGAAGCCTTTATGTCCCTGTTTACAACAGGTGGCGAGACCTTCATGGGTTGGGTCACAGGCATTATCCCTACGGTTGTCTGCCTGATGACATTTGTCAACTCAATCATTAAGCTGGTCGGTACAGAGAAGGTTGAGCGCTTCGCAAAGAAAATTACAAGATTTGCTGTGCTCCGCTACACTCTGCTTCCGCTTCTGGCTGTATTCTTCTTGGGTAACCCGATGTGCTACACATTCGGTAGATTCGTGGATGAAAAGTATAAACCCGCATACTATGATGCAGCGGTTAGTTTTGTTCACCCGATCACCGGACTTTTCCCGCATGCCAACGCAGGTGAGTTGTTTGTCTGGATGGGTATTGCGCAGGGCCTGATGGATAAGGGACTTAAGACAGGCGGTCTTGCTGTCCGTTACTTTATCGTTGGTCTTATCGTGATCCTGATCAGAGGTCTCCTCACTGAGAGAATCTACGCGTTCATCACACGGGATAAAGCATAAAGAGAGGGGGATCGAAGAATGTATAATACAATTAAAATTAATGCTGGCGACGGCGGCTGGGGCGGCCCCCTCACAGTCACACCAACAGAAAAATGTCATACAGTTCTTAGTGTTACCGGTGGCGGTATCCATCCCGTAGCACAGAAGCTTGCAGATCTCACCGGCGGCGTAGCAGTCGACGGCTGGAAGACAAATCTTCCGGATGATGAGATCATGATCGCAGTTGTTGACTGCGGCGGCACGGCTCGTTGCGGCGTCTATCCGAAGAAGGGTATTTTCACTGTCAACCTGATGCCTGTCGGTCAGTCAGGCCCTCTGGCTCAGTTCATTACACCTGATATCTATGTATCATCTGTTCGTGAGCAGGATATCGAGGTTATCGGCGAAGCTGCAGCAGTCGCGGCTCCGGAGCCCGAGGCAGCACCGGCTGAAGCTGCTGAAGAAGCAACAAAGGATCTCGCTGCTGATGCTGCACCGGCTCAGAAGCAGGGCTTCGTTGTCAGACTCGGCAAGGGCGTTGGTAATGTTGTCGGTAAATTCTTCCAGGCTGGACGTGAGACCATCGAAATGGTCATCAAGAACGTCCTTCCGTTCATGGCTTTCACCAGTACACTGCTTGGTATCATCAGCGCCAGCGGTTTGGGTAACCTGATTGCTAAGACGATTGCACCGCTTTGCGGAACACTTCCGGGCATGTTGGTTATCTGCTTCATCTGTTCACTTCCGTTCCTGTCACCAATTCTGGGACCGGGCGCGGTTATTGCACAGGTTGTCGGTACACTTCTTGGTGCACAGTTCGCTACAGGCGCGATTCCGGCCAGATATGCTCTTCCGGCTCTGTTCGCTATTGACGGCCAGGTCGGTGGCGACTTCGTACCTGTCGGTCTGTCCCTTGGTGAGGCGGAACCGGAGACCATTGAATATGGTGTTCCTGCCGTTCTGTTCTCTCGTATCGTGACTGGTCCATTATCAGTTATTATTGCTTTCATTTTCAGCATTGGTATGTTTTGATAACATGTTTATGGCGCTCCGCTGATGGCGGAGCGCCATATTTTGTTGTGTAGAGCTAAAATCAGGAGAGAGTATAAACACAGCATGAAATCCCGTTATGACTACATATTATTTGATCTGGACGGAACATTGATCGCTTCCGCAGAAGGCGTTATCGAAGCGTTTGAGTATGCTCTGAGCAAATTCGGAATCGATCCGGGTGACCGCGAGAGTATGAAAAAACTCGTTGGTCCGGTTTTGAAGGAATCCTTTCAGAAGGTGTATCATTTTGATTCTGAAAGTGTCGAAGAAGTGCTTCGGTACTACCACGAGTCCTATGAAACGTCAGGGATCTATAAAGTGCCTCTTTTTGAAGGCGTGGATGACATGCTGAGCGCCCTGCAGGATGCAGGAAAAATTCTTCTGGTTGTCACAGCTAAGCAACAGGAAATGGCGGAGAGTATCCTCCGCTATGTTGGAATCGATCGATACTTCCGGGCAGTTGTTGGGCCCAATCGGTCAGAGAGCAGGACAGACAAGGCAGCGATGATTAAAAAAGCACTGAGCTGGCTTGAATTGCATGAGTCTGCGGGCAGCCCCGCAGCTGAGCATACTGTCATGGTCGGAGACCGGTTTTTCGATATCGAAGGTGCTGTCCGGGATGGTGTCGATTCGATCGGGGTTCTCTATGGCTATGGAGACCGGCAGGAACTTGAAAAAGCCGGTGCGACATGGATTGCAGAGACTCCGGAAGAAGTAGTCAGAATTATAAAAGGTACGTCGTAAAGCCTTTTCAGGCCACAGGGCTAAGCCATCACTGATCGATCAGAGAACTTTGGGTGCAAAGCGCATCCGGGGTTCTTTTCGTATGTCCCTTTTGCAGACCATTTACTTGAAACTTCTTCTATTTATGGTATGATGGATTGGTGAGTCAGCAAGAGGTTTTTACAGGGAATGATGGGTACAAATAAGGCTTCAGGAAAAGATAAATGCACAGCGCTAATGCTTGCCGCGGGATTGGGACTGCGCATGGGCGCAGACGTTCCGAAACAGTATCTGATGCTGGACGGAACTCCCATGTTTTTATTCTCAATACGCACCATGAAAGACAATCCCTGCATTACAGACATCATTGTGATGGTGTTTGAGGGTGAAGTTGAATATGTTCGCGATTTGCTCGAAAAATACGACTGCATGGAAAAGGTGAGGAAAGTTGTCGTCGGCGGCAAAGAGCGTGTACACTCCGTTGCGATCGGTCTGGAGGAGATTGACTGGCCCTGCGACTACGTTTTTATTCACGACTGTTCAAGGCCCTTCCTGGATCACGATACGATTGACAGGCTTTATGAGACGGTGAAAGAGACAAATGCCTGTGCGGCGGGTGTTCCAGCCAAGGATACAGTCAAGATCGTTGATGACAGCTGCGATGTGGTGAAAACGCCTAAACGCAAAAATGTCTGGATCGTTCAGACACCGCAGGTCTTTTCACTGGACCTGATCAGAGAGGCACACAGAAAAGCGCTTGCGCAGGAAGAGAATCTGTCACGGCAGGGTATCGTCCTGACAGATGATGCTATGGTCGCGGAACTTGCGGCCGGCTGTCGGGTTCGCATGGTACAGTCGACATACCGGAATATCAAGTTGACGACACCTGAGGATCTGGTTATAGGTGAAGCGCTTTTGGCTGACAAAAAACCACATCAGGAATGATGACCGGAGAGGCGTTTGCCCATGGCGGATTTCAAACTACATGCTGAATACAAGCCAACAGGCGATCAGCCGCAGGCGATCAAAGCGCTGGCGGATGGCTTTGCCGCGGGCAATCAGTTTGAGACGCTGCTGGGCGTGACAGGCTCAGGCAAGACATTTACCATGGCCAACATCATAAAAGCTGTGGGTAAGCCAACGCTGATCATTTCTCACAACAAGACACTTGCCGGACAGCTGTACAGCGAGATGAAGGAGTACTTCCCGGAGAATGCCGTGGAGTACTTCGTCTCTTATTATGACTATTACCAGCCGGAGGCGTACGTGCCTTCGTCGGACACCTATATTGCCAAAGATTCCTCTATTAACGATGAGATTGATAAGCTTCGTCATTCAGCGACAGCGGCGCTCTCGGAGCGCGATGATGTGATCATTGTGGCGAGTGTTTCGTGCATCTACGGTCTCGGAAGTCCGATTGATTATCAAAACATGGTGATATCGCTCAGACCGGGTCAGGAACACGACCGTGACCAGATTATTGAGAAGCTGGTTGACCTGCAGTATGAGCGCGGCGATATGGATTTTAAGCGCGGTACTTTCAGAGTGCGCGGTGATGTGCTCGATGTTTTTCCGGCCGGCTCTAACACGAAGGCAGTGCGCATTGAGTTTTTCGGTGATGAGATAGACCGGCTCATGGAATTTGACGCGCTGACCGGAACGATGGTGAGCGAGTTAAAGCATATCGCGATCTTTCCGGCTTCGCACTACGTTGTCTCAAAAGAGAGTCAGGAGAGGGCGATCAGCGCTGTTGAGGAAGAACTGGCTGAACGCGTTGAGTATTTCAAGAGAAATGACAAGCTGATTGAGGCGCAGCGGATCGCAGAGAGAACCAATTTTGATATGGAGATGCTGCGTGAGACGGGGTTTTGTTCGGGAATCGAGAATTACTCGCGTCATCTGACAGGTCTGGAACCCGGGCATCCGCCGTATACGCTGATGGATTATTTCCCGGATGAGTTCCTGCTTCTGATCGATGAATCACATATGACCGTACCGCAGATCGGCGCGATGTACGCGGGCGACCGTTCGCGCAAGACAACACTTGTCAACTACGGATTCAGGCTCCCGTCGGCGCTCGACAACAGACCGCTGTCCTTTGAGGAGTTTGAGGATAAGCTCGATCAGGTGATGTTTGTCTCCGCGACTCCGGGAAAATACGAGGCAGAGCATGAGCTGCTGCGTGCGGAGCAGGTCATCCGTCCGACAGGACTGCTTGATCCGCGCGTTGATGTGCGTCCGGTCAAAGGACAGATCGACGACCTGATCGGTGAGGTGCGCGCAGAGGCGAAGAAAAAGAACAAGGTGCTCATCACGACGCTGACTAAGCGCATGGCGGAGGATTTGACTGATTATATGCGCGATGTCGGCATCCGCGTGCGTTATCTCCACTCCGATATCGATACGCTTGAGAGAGCGGAGATCATCCGCGATATGCGTCTGGATAAATTTGACGTTCTTGTCGGTATCAACCTGCTGCGCGAGGGGCTGGATATCCCGGAGATATCGCTGGTGGTGATTCTGGACGCGGACAAGGAAGGATTCCTGCGCTCCGAGACATCGCTCGTACAGACGATCGGCAGGGCGGCCCGCAACGCTGAGGGACATGTCATCATGTACGCAGATGTCATGACAGATTCGATGCGGCATGCGATCGACGAGACGCACAGACGCCGGCGTCTTCAGGAACAGTACAATAAAGAAAACGGGATTACTCCGCAGACGATCCAGAAATCGGTACGTGATCTGATTGCGATCTCGCGCAAAGTGGAGGAGAGCACCGGTAAGCTTCAGAAAGATCCCGAGTCGATGAGTGTTAAGGAGATCAGGGATCTGCTTGACAAACTGAACAAGCGCATGAAGCGTGCGGCAGCCGAGCTCGATTTCGAGACGGCGGCGGAGCTGCGCGACAGACAGATCGAATTGAAAAAATATCTTAGAGACTGAACATAAATGAGTTTAGAACAACTGACAACAACAGCACCATCCTGCGGCGGCAGCTATCAGAAGAACCACCCGGATGAGCATTATATCCGTATTCGCGGGGCGAACGCAAACAATCTGAAAGCGGTCGACCTGGATATCCCGCGCGATAAACTGGTAGTTTTCACAGGTCTTTCAGGTTCGGGGAAGTCGTCCCTGGCTTTTGATACGATCTATGCTGAGGGACAGAGGCGTTATATGGAGTCGCTTTCCTCTTACGCGCGCCAGTTCCTGGGACAGATGGAAAAGCCTGATGTCGAGAGCATTGAAGGTTTATCGCCCGCGATTTCAATCGATCAGAAGTCGACAAACCGCAATCCGCGATCGACTGTCGGAACCGTGACAGAGATTTATGATTATATGCGTCTTCTCTATGCACGGATCGGAACGGTCCACTGCCCGCAGTGCGGCCGGGTGATCTCACGTCAGACGGTCGACCAGATGGTCGATAAGATCATGGCGCTGCCGGAAAAGACCAGGATCCAGCTGCTGGCTCCGGTCGTGCGTGGCCGTAAAGGACGCCATGAAAAGCTCCTTGAAAACGCCAAGAGAAGCGGCTATGTACGGGTGAGGATCGACGGAAACCTCTACGAGTTGTCTGAGGAGATCGCACTTGATAAGAATATTAAACACACGATCGAAGTGGTGATTGACCGCCTTGTCGTAAAGCCGGGTATCGAGCGGCGCCTGACCGATTCGTGTGAGAGTGCGCTGGCGCTGTCAGGCGGCCTGCTGACTGTCGATATTCCCGGCAGCGATCCGCTGACTTTTTCGCAGAGTTTTTCCTGCCCGGACTGCGGGATCAGTATCGATGAGATCGAACCCAGATCCTTTTCCTTTAACAACCCGTTTGGCGCCTGCCCGGATTGTCTGGGACTGGGATACAAGATGGAGTTCGACATAGATCTGGTGATTCCGGATAAATCACTGTCGATTCATGACGGGGCGATCGCGGTTCCGGGCTGGCAGTCTGTGCTGAACCGAAAGGGCTTTGCCTATGCGCTGCTCAAAGCGCTCGGAAAGGAATACGGATTTGATCTGGATACACCTTTTGGTAAGTATCCGAAGAAAGTGCAGAAGATCCTGATTGACGGAACCGGCGGAAAGGAAGTGAAAGTCCATTACCGCGGACAGCGTGGGGTGGGAGATTACGACATTGCATTCGAGGGGATCATCCGCAATCTGGAACAGCGCTACAGGGAGACCTTCTCTGATACCATGAAGGCAGAGTATGAATCTTTTATGAGGATCACACCCTGTCATACCTGCCACGGACAGCGGCTTAAGGAGAGTTCTCTGGCCGTGACGGTCGGCGGGATCAATATCGCCAAAATGACTGCCAAAACTGTCGATCAGCTGGTCGCGTTTCTCGACAAGCTGACTTTGAGCAAACAGGCACATGCTGTGGGAGATCTGATTCTGAAAGAGATCAGAGCACGTCTTTATTTCCTGCATGATGTAGGCCTCGGCTATCTGACACTCGACCGTATGGCGTCATCTCTGTCAGGCGGAGAAGCGCAGCGTATCAGACTTTCGACCCAAATCGGATCCGGCCTGGTAGGCGTTGCCTATATCCTCGATGAACCG
>JAFWDW010000093.1 GCA_017515965.1 Lachnospiraceae bacterium | reverse complement strand
GTGGATGCCGAACATCCGCTGTTTCTTTATCTGCCCTGCGGTGTCGGCGGTGCACCGGGCGGGATCACTTTCGGATTCAGGGAACTGTTCGGTGATCACGCTCACTGCTTTTTCGCAGAGCCGGTGGATGCGCCCTGCTTTTTCCTCGGTATGGCCTCCGGAAAAGGCGGTGACATCTGCGTGCAGGATATCGGCCTTTCGGGGCGCACGTCGGCAGACGGGCTGGCGGTATCCAGACCGTCCGCGTTTGCCTGTGACCGGATGAGACCGATGATGTCGGGAGCTTTTACTACGACAGATGAAAAGATGACTGTTTACCAGAAGGAGATAATCAGACGCGAGCAGATCCGTCTTGAGGTTTCCGCATGTGCCGGTTTTGAAGGGTTGATGTTTGACGGCGGTAAGCAGTGGGAATCCTATCTGGAAAAAAATGACCTGACCCCCTATATGGGTCAGGCCACGCATATTGTTTGGGGAACCGGCGGAGGCCTTATGCCTTAACTACCGGGTCAGTATTTTAACCCATCTGTAGCGGTTGACTGTGATCGCATTCGGAATACACTTCATCAATTGATCCACTTTCAAAACCCAGTAGACGATGAGCGGTGAGCAGTGCAGCACAAAGGCTGTGATGCACGCCGCGGGAATCGTCCAGCACCACATGTGAATATTGTCTACAATTGGCGCGTATTTGGTGGAACCGCCGCCGGCGATAATACCGCTTTCAACCGGAAATTCATAACAGGTTCCGATCGAGGTGATCGAGAGTACCATGAGGAACTGTGAAGTGAGCCGCTTTGCCTCCGCTGAAACCGAATAGAAGTCAATCACCCAGTCTTTGATCAGGAAGAGAATCAGCGCTGTAGCCAGTCCGATCATGATAAAGAGGCCCTGCATTGTCTTGGTAAACGGTTTGACCATATGCAGCCTGCCCTCGCCGATCGTTTTACCCATCATAATTGAAGTGACATTAACACAGGAGAAGCCGAAGACCACCACCAGCATGTACACGACCGTTGCGATGCTGTTGGCGGCGATGACAGCTTTGCTCATATGGCCGAGAACTGCTGTCTGAGCAGCCTGTGCAATACCCCAGAGAATACCGCTGGCGATGACCGGTGTGGACACTTTGACAAAGTCTTTCAGGTATTCGAAGTTAAACTGCAGGAGATCCCGCAGCTTCATTTGCAGCTTCTTGTCGATAAACAGGATATAGACCATGACGATAATCAGCTCAATCGTTCGGCTGGTGAGCGTCGCGAAGGCAGCACCTCTGATGCCCAGCTCAGGCGCACCGAAGTTACCGTAGATCAGGCAGTAGTTTAAACAGAAATTGACAATGATGGTGCTGATCGACATGACCGTTCCGATCATGGCTGACTCGACAGCCTGCATTGAATACATCAGTACGTTGCTGAAGGAGTAGATCAGATAGGTCCAGCACATGATGCGCAGGTAGCGCACACCTTCCGCCACCACGGAGGCGTCATTGGTAAAGATGCCGAGGACCTGCGACGGGAAGAAGAACGTTACCAGGAAAAAGATGATGCCGCCGGTAAAACCGAACTTCAGTCCAAGGGAGAAGATCTTTTTGATCGGCTCTGTGCGTTTTTGCCCCCAGTACTGCGAGGATAACACGACAACGCCGACACCGATCAGCGAGATCAGCTGTTGGAGCATGAACTGAACCTGATTGACCAGATTGGCACCGGCGAGGGCCAGCTCCGTGTAGCGGCCGAGCATGATGTTGTCAACCAGATTAACGGTGAGAGCCGCCAGCTGCTGCAGGGAGATAATAGCCAGCAAGGAGAAGAATGTTTTATAAAACGCTTTTTCTTTTGTGAAGATACCAAGAAACTTCGGTTCATGATCCGCAGGAAGGACTACGTAATTTTTGGCCATATCATTCTTCTCCTTGACGACTATGTTGAATAACAAGAGCTCTTCATATTGTAAAATTAGCACAATATGATGCTGCCATGCTTGCTGTATTGCGCCCAAGTATGGTAAAATAGCGCCAGATTCTATCGGAAGCGAGAATGATGATGCCGTGGGTAAGCGGCGGGAGAGGCAGATGAGGATTAATAAGATAGAGACAGACGAATCTCTTCGGTCCCTGCTTTCGTACGGAAGCCCGGAGTTCCCCTTTGCGTACTATGATGACGACCTTCTCCAGTATGAGGGGCGGACGGTCGCATGGCACTGGCATCCGGCTTTTGAGTGTTCGATTGTCACTGAAGGGACAGTGCACTGCAAGATTTTCAAGAACCACTATATTTTGAATAAAAACGACATCCTGTTTATGAACAGCGGTGCGGTTCACTCGTTTTTCAGTTCCCGCGGGGGCAAGATCAAGAGCGTGATCTTCTCACCGGAGTTTCTGGCCTCTGAAGACGGCAGCATCTATCAAGCGTATGTCGAGCCGGTTCTGTCTTCTTCGCTGACGCATTTTGTGATGTACAGCAAGAAGGCCCGGGCTAAAGGGATCGCGGGCTGTCTGCTCGAATGCTGCCGGGATGCGGAGCAAAGCAAGGATCCGATGCAGATGCTCAAGATCCAGGGGGATATCAATCTGCTCTGGCAAAAGATCTATCCGGAGTTAATCAGAGTCTCGGATGACATCAAATCCGCGGATGCGGGGGAACTGCCCAAGACGACACAGAGGCGCGGCCATCTGATGCTCGACTATCTCCATACACACTACGCAGAGAGGATTCTGTTGGATGATATCGCGCAGGCTGCCAACGTGAGCAGACGGGAAGCTCTGCGCTGTTTCTCGGCTTGTTTTGACACAACGCCGATCGCATATCTGAATGATTACCGCATTGAAAAGGCCAAGACAATCCTCTCGCAGACGGAGATGTCTATTACCGAAACCGCCTTTAAATGCGGATTTGATAACCCGGGGTATTTCTGCAAAGTGTTTCGCAAAAAAGCCGGCATTACGCCGCTCACATTCAGAGGAGGACATGTATGATTTACAGAGATTTTCAGGGAAAGAAATTATCGGCTCTGGGGTTTGGTATGATGCGCCTGCCCGTGCTTGACGGAAAGGACAGTCAGATCGATGAGGCGGCTGCTCTGCATATGGTTGATATCGCCATGGAAAATGGTGTTAATTATTATGACACAGCCTGGGGATATCACAGCGAAAACTCCGAGCTGGTCGCCGGTAAGGCGTTAGCAAGGTATCCGCGGGACAGCTTTTATATTGCAACTAAGTTCCCCGGCTATGACCCTGCAAATTGGGACAAAGTGGAGGAGATCTTCGAGAGGCAGCTTGAGAAACTGCAGATGGAGTATTTTGATTTTTATCTCGTGCACAATGTCTGCGAGATGAATATCGACGCCTATCTGGACGACGAAAAATATGGTATCTACACCTATCTGATGAAACAGAAGGAAAACGGGAGGATCAAGCACCTCGGATTTTCATGCCACGGTGATATAGACGTTTTAAACAGATTCCTTGACGCCTATGGGAAGGATATGGAATTCTGTCAGCTGCAGATCAATTATCTTGACTGGACCTTTCAGGAGGGAAAGGAAAAGGTGGATATTTTGGATAAGTGGGGCATTCCCGTTTGGGTTATGGAACCGCTGCGCGGAGGAAGCCTCGCCAATCTTGCGCCGGTGCATGAGGACATTTTAAGGTGCCTCAGGCCTGATGAGAAGATCCCTGCCTGGGCTTTCAGGTTCCTTTTCGGAATCCCGGGTGTGACGATGATCCTCTCCGGTATGTCCAATGAGGAGCAGATGCTCGATAACCTTGAGACATTCAAGGAGGAGAGGAAACTCAACGAGGAGGAAACGCAGGCACTTCTTCAGATCGCTCAGCAGATGATTGAGGCTAAGACTGTGCCCTGTACGGCGTGCCATTACTGTACAAGCCATTGCCCGCAGGAACTTGACATTCCGATGCTCATTTCCCTGTACAATGACCACAAGTACTCGGGCGGCGGGTTCAGGGCGCCGATGGTGGTCGGAACGCTCGAGGAAGATAAGAGGCCTTCTGCCTGCCTGCATTGCCGCAGTTGCGAGGAAGTCTGTCCGCAGCAGATTAAAATCTCAGAGGTGATGGAGGAGTTTGCTGATATGCTGGCTAAAAAATCCGAGTAAGCACTTGAGCTTGCGGGATGTTTTTCAATTGTTGAAAAAGTTTTATATGACTGTGTTTTCAGGAGGAGAGAACATGAAAAAAGGACTCAGTGCACTGTTGGCTCTTGTATTGATCATGGGCCTGCTTGCCGGCTGCGGTTCAAAGGAAGAGGAAACCGT
>JAFWDW010000092.1 GCA_017515965.1 Lachnospiraceae bacterium | reverse complement strand
CATCCAGACTGCATTCAGAGATTACTTCGACGGCAACGTAGATTTCGATAAGGCTAAGGCTAACTTCGAGAAAGCTGCTCAGGAGAAGTATCCGGAACTCAAGACATTTGAGTGGCCCAAATAAATAACTGATCAACTGGACGGGGGGTGGCTCAGGCTACCCCCCCTCATTCTATCTGTAAGGAGCTCCCTATGGAAAAGAAGAAAGGGAAAATGAATAAAATAAAGAGCGTCGATTACTCCAAGTGGGGTTATCTGTTCATCCTGCCTTTCTTTCTGGCGTTCTTTATTTTCCAGCTGATACCGCTGGTATCAACGGTATACTACAGTTTCTTTGAATACTACAGATCGGGCCTTAAGGTCATTGGACCGACTCCTGTCGGCCTGGCGAACTATAAAGCCCTCTTTGAAAGTGACTTCCTGAAGTATACAGGCAACACGATTATCCTGTGGATTGCCGGCTTCCTGCCGCAGATCGTGATCTCTCTGCTTCTGGCAGCTTGGTTTACGGATCTGCGCTTAAAGATCAAAGGAAAGCAGTTCTTCAAGGTTGTCATTTATATGCCGAACCTGATCATGGCATCGGCTTTCGCGATGTTATTCTTCGCGCTGTTCTCAGCAAACGGACCTGTCAACCATGCACTGGTTAACATGGGCATCCTGAAAGAACCGTTCCGTTTCCTGTCATCCGTGGCAGGCGCGCGCGGACTGGTCGCGCTGATGAACTTCCTGATGTGGTTCGGTAACACCACGATCCTGCTGATGGCGGCCGTCATGGGCATTAACCCGTCCCTCTTCGAGGCGGCAGAGCTTGACGGATGTACGCCGACACAGACATTCTTTAAGATCACGCTTCCGATGATTCGTCCGATTCTGGTCTACGTTCTGATTACTTCCATGATCGGCGGTCTCCAGATGTTCGATGTGCCGCAGATCTTGACAAACGGCAAGGGCACACCTGACAGAACGGTTACGACGATCATTATGTACCTGAACAACCACTTGTACAGCAAGAATTATGGTATGGCCGGTGCGGTTTCCGTCGTCCTGTTCATCATCTGCGCGATCCTTTGTCTCCTCGTTTACTTTAACCTGAACAAGGATGACACCATCAACGCGACAAGAAAACACAGAGGGAAGAAAGGAGGCGCGAAATAATGGAAGTTAAAACATCAAAAGTCAGAACAGTCCTCGCATATATTCTGCTGCTGATCCTGACATTCCTGTGCCTGTTCTTCTTCTACATTCTGATCGTAAACTCGACACGAAGCCACGCTCAGATCATGAAAGGATTCTCGGCTGTTCCCGGAAAAGCGTTTGTGGTTAACCTAAAACACGTTATCCATGACGCCAACATTCCGGTTCTTTCAGGTATCAAGAACAGCTTGATCGTATCCGCGGGAGCGGCGGCACTGGCGACCTACTTCTCGGCAATGACCGCTTACGGCCTGTACGCATACAGCTTCAAGTTCAGAAAAGCAGCATTCATCTTTATCATGCTGATCCTGGTTATGCCGACACAGGTATCCGCACTTGGTTTCATGCGTTTGATGGATAACATGGGCCTGTTAAATACCCTGTGGCCGCTGATCCTTCCGTCCGTAGCGGCGCCTGCAGTCTTCTACTTTATGTACAGCTACATGCAGTCCTCGCTCCCGATGGAACTGGTGGAAGCGGCGCGTATCGACGGCTGCAGCGAGTTCAGAACATTCAACCGGATCGTGCTTCCGATCATGAAGCCGGCCATTGCAGTACAGGCAATCTTCGCGTTTGTCCAAGCCTGGAACAACTACTTCATTCCGGCTTTGATCATTTCCGACAACAAGAAGAAGACCCTGCCTATCCTGATTGCCGCTCTTCGTAGCGCGGACTTCCTGAAGTTCGATATGGGCAAGGTTTACATGCTGATCACGATCGCGATTGTACCGATCATCATCGTCTACATCCTGTTATCCAGATACATCGTTGCCGGTGTTGCTCTGGGCGGTGTTAAAGAGTAGGAGGTTTACTAATGGCAAGCATTTCATTTAAAAACGTAGTTAAAACATATGAGAACGGTGTGACCGTCATACCGGACCTCAATCTTGATATCGAGGACAAAGAATTTGTTGTTCTTGTCGGTCCTTCAGGATGTGGTAAATCGACGACCCTGCGTATGATCGCAGGCCTTGAGTCCGTCACGGACGGCGAGCTGTATATCGGCGACAGGCTGATCAATGCAGTTCCTCCCAAAGACAGAGACATCGCGATGGTTTTCCAGAACTATGCGCTCTATCCGCATATGTCTGTATACAAGAATATGGCCTTCGCACTCACACTTCTGAAAGAGGACAAGAACGTCATCGACGAGAAGGTACACGAGGCAGCCAAGATCCTCGGTCTGGAAGAGTACCTTGACCGCAAACCGAAGGCTCTCTCCGGCGGACAGAGACAGCGTGTGGCTCTCGGCCGCGCGATGGTCCGTAACCCTTCCGTCTTCCTTCTGGATGAGCCGCTGTCCAACCTGGACGCCAAGCTCAGAACAGAGATGAGAAGCCAAATCTCCAAGCTGCATCAGAGACTCGGCACGACATTCGTCTACGTCACGCACGACCAGGTCGAAGCGATGACGATGGGCGATCGGATCTGCGTCATGGACAAGGGCGTCATCCAGCAGTTTGATACCCCGCAGGAACTGTACGACAATCCGTGCAACCTGTTCGTAGCCGGCTTTATCGGCTCACCGCAGATGAACTTCGTCGACGCAGTCGTTGAGAAAGCCGATAACGGCTATGCTCTGAAGTTCGGCGAGACTTCCTTAAAGATTGCCAAAGACGAGCTTGCAGATTATGTCGGCAAGACTGTTGTGGTCGGTATCAGACCGGAAGACCTGAGCTTTGACAAGGATTTCTTACAGGACGGCAACACCATCAAGGCAAACGTCGATCTCGATGAAATGATGGGTTCTGAGACACTTCTGTACCTGGCTTACGGAGATGACAAACTCATTGCAAAAGTTCCGTCACCGTGCCCCGCCCATACCGGCGATGACATCGAGATGATCGTGAACTTAGAGCGTCTCCACGTCTTTGACAAAGAGACGGAGCAGGCGATCGTCAACTGCTAAAACCAGCTGCCAGCTGATTGGCAAGTGTTTTCTTTATTACAAAAGAGGCTGCCGCACCGTGAGTGGTGCGACAGCCTCTTGCCTTTTCTCTGATTGATTTACATATAGAACGGAACGGCTGCGCCGATCATGCCCGCGTCGTTGCCGAGCGCGGCCAGTCTGAATTCCGTCTCGGTTGAAGCATGGAACGCGTAGCGTCTGTAGGACTCTCTGATTCCGCCGAGCAGAAGCGATCCCTCACCCGAGACGCCGCCGCCGATCGTAAAGACATCAGGATCAAGCGTACTCGCAACAGCTGCAATACCCATGCCGAACGTATCATAGAAGAAATCCCTGACTTCCAGCGCCAGCTTATCGCCCTCTCTGGCTGCTTCAAACACCTCGCGGGCTCCCATATTTTCGCAGTCTCTCAGGCTGCTCTCAAAAAACTTGGCACCCTCACGTGCAAAATGGATAATGCCGGTTGCAGAAGCAAAGT
>JAFWDW010000091.1 GCA_017515965.1 Lachnospiraceae bacterium | reverse complement strand
CGTTTGCAGTACCGTTATCTGGATCTGCGCCGTGCTGATCTGCAGAAAAACTTCATTCTTCGCCATCGCGTGACAACGCTTACACGCCAGTTTCTTGCCAATGAAGGATTTATAGATATCGAGACACCGGTTCTGTGCAAGAGTACACCGGAAGGCGCGCGCGATTATCTTGTACCGAGCCGTGTGCATCCGGGAAGTTTCTATGCCCTTCCGCAGAGCCCGCAGATCTTTAAGCAGCTTCTCATGTGTTCCGGTTTTGACCGCTATATGCAGATCGCAAAGTGTTTCCGCGACGAGGACCTTCGTGCGGACAGACAACCGGAGTTCACACAGATCGACCTGGAGATGTCCTTTGTCGATGTCGATGATGTGATCGACGTCAACAGCCGGCTGCTCGTATATCTGTTCAAAGAGATCATGGATTATGACGTACCGTATCCGATCCCGCGTATGACATGGCAGGAGGCAATGGACCGCTACGGTTCAGACAAGCCGGACCTGCGCTTCGGCATGGAACTGATCGATTTGTCCGACACCATTAAAGGCTGCGGTTTCGGGGTGTTTGAAAATGCGGTTAAAGAGGGCGGCAGCGTGCGCGCACTCTGTGCCAAAGGCGCCGGAGATATGTCCCGCAAGAAGCTGGATAAGCTGGTAACTTTTGTGCGCGATTACGGCGCGGGCGGTCTCGCCTATATTCAGATCGCAGAGGAAGGCACCCGCAAAGTCTCCTTTGGTAAGTTTGTCTCTGATGAGACGGTCGATGCGATCGTCAGGACCTGCGATGCCGGGAACGGTGATCTGATCCTGATCTGTTCCGGGACCAATAAGGTCGTCTGGGACAGCCTCGGAGCGCTGCGTGTGCATCTGGCAAAACAGCTCGAATTGATCCCTGAAGGAGTATTCAAGTTTGTCTGGGTCGTCGATTTCCCGCAGTTCGAGTGGAGCGATGAGGAAGGACGCTTTATGGCGATGCACCATCCGTTTACCATGCCGTACGAGGAAGATATTCAGTATCTGAAAAGCGATCCGGCGCGTGTCCGCGCCAAGGCGTATGACATCGTGTTAAACGGCACAGAGCTTGGCGGCGGCAGCGTTCGAATCTCCCGTCCGGATGTGCAGGAAACGATGTTTGAGGCACTTGGATTTACACCGGAGGAGGCGTACGAGCGTTTTGGTTTCCTTCTGGATGCATTCAGATACGGCGTTCCGCCTCATGCGGGACTGGCCTACGGACTGGACCGTATGATTATGCTGATGTGCGGCTGCGATTCGATCCGGGACTGCATCGCTTTCCCGAAAGTGAAGGATGCGTCAGATCTGATGAGCAAGTGCCCGAGTGCAGTCGATGACAAACAGCTTGAGGAGCTCGGCATCGCTCTGAGAGAAGCTCCTTCGGAAGAGTAGTCTTTGAATTCATGGGGGCGGAAGGGTAACTGGTGTGCCCCCCGGTCTTCAAAACCGGTGTGGGGCGCGGGTCGCGTCCCGGGTGGGTTCGATTCCCACACGTCCTCGCCAAAAAAGGAGAACAGACGTCATGTATGATGTTGTAATACTGGGCGCAGGCCCGGCCGGACTGTCGGCTGGGATCTATGCGGGAAGAGCAAAACTGAAAACGCTTATCATTGAGATGGAGCGGGATGGCGGACAAATCACCGAGACGAGCCGAGTCGAGAACTATCCGGGTCAGATCCCCGGTGGTGAGACCGGCGAGGAACTGGTTGCACGCATGACGAAGCAGTGCGAGGATTTCGGCTGTGAGCGTGCGCAGGATACCGTGCGTGAGGTCATTTTCGCTGATCAGGATCCGTTGATTCACAAAGTGATCGGTCAAAACAGAACCTATGAAGCGAAAACGGTCATCATCGCGACTGGCGCTTCACCCAAGCCGACAGGCGTTAAAAACGAGGATAAATTCCGTGGCATGGGCGTCTCTTACTGTGCGACTTGTGACGCGAATTTCTTTAAAGATCTGGACATCTATGTGGTCGGCGGGGACAACTCTGCGGCCGGCGGTGCGCTGTATCTGTCGAAATTCGGCAAGCATGTCTATATGATTCACAGAGGATCAGAGCTGACGGCATCCGAGACGATGAAAGAGCGCGTTGAACAGGATGATAAGATCACAGAGATCGGAAACAGCGTGGTCACAGAGCTGGGCGGCACAATGGATCTTTCCGAGATCACGGTTAAAGATGTCAACAGCGGTGAGCTGACAACCTATCAGGCAGACCCGGCTGACGGTATGATCGGTGTGTTCTTTATGGGAACGAGGCCGAATACAGACCTTTTGCCGCGACTGAGCTGAATGTGGACGATAAAGGGTATATCCCGACCGATGAGGAGATGCAGACCAATATCCCGGGTGTATATGCAGCCGGTGATGTACGTGTCAAGAACCTCAGACAGGTCGTGACAGCAGCGGCGGACGGCGCGATTGCAGCGGTCAATGCCGGTAAATATGCACGTGCAATGCGCAGTTAATCAATACGGGTATGAGTAAGCAGGATTTATACAGAAGAATACCGAAGGTGGATCAGCTGATGGAGCGCGCGCGGATGCGTGCGCTCTCTGATCAATATGGAGGAGAGCTCGTCCTGACATGTGTCAGGAAAGAGCTTGACGATCTGCGCCGTAAAATTGCGGAACTTCCTGAAGCAGGTTCAATCCCGGATGAGCTGGACCCGGCATTTCTTGAGCAGAGGATCAAAGAAACCCTGGAGATAACAGTCAGACCGAAACTGCGCCGTGTGATCAACGCTACAGGCACTATCCTGCACACCAATCTCGGGCGGGCACCGATCAGTCAATCTGTTGCGCAGGAAGCAGCAGAGCTCGCTTCAGGATATACGAATATCGAATACAATCTGGCCACAGGAACCCGCGGCAGCCGGGGCGGCGGATGTGAGGAATTACTGATTCGGTTAACCGGAGCGGAGGATGCGCTTGTCGTCAATAATAATGCCGCAGCCATGCTGCTTATCCTGAATACATTCTGCAGCGGCTGCGAGGTCGTCGTCTCGCGCGGAGAGCTAGTGGAGATCGGCGGAAGCTTCAGAATGCCGGATGTCATGGAGGCGGGCGGCGCAGACTTAAAAGAGGTTGGAACAACCAATAAGACGCATCTGCGTGATTATGAGAACGCAATTACCGCCAAGACGGCAGCCCTTATGAAGGTGCATACCAGCAATTATAAAGTAGTCGGTTTTACCGAGAGCGTCGATATCGCTCAGCTATCCGGACTGGCTCGCGAAAAGGATCTTTTGCTGATAGAAGACCTGGGCAGCGGAGCACTCATTGATCTGGCTGTCATGGGTATTGGTGATGAGCCGACTGTACAGCAGTGTGTCACAGACGGCGCTGATCTCGTATGCTTTTCTGCAGATAAGCTGTTAGGCGGACCGCAGGCAGGTATCGTCCTGGGCAGAGCAGATCTGATCAAAAAGATGAAATCTCATCCGATGATGTGTGCGCTGCGTGTAGACAAACTGATTGCCGCCACACTGGAGAGAACACTGCTGGCCTATCTTGAACCGGAACATGTGAAGGAAAGGATCCCCGTTCTAAGTATGATTACGGCAACGGAAGAAGAACTGCGTGATAAAGCAGAAAAACT
>JAFWDW010000090.1 GCA_017515965.1 Lachnospiraceae bacterium | reverse complement strand
GAAAGAAGTTGATTTGGCGGTCAAACAGTATCCTGCGTACGAGTGGCTTCTCAAGTATTGGTACGAACACGCTGACGAGTTGGATGTTGAATACGATACTGATTATCGGGCATCGACCGAGACAGAACAGAAATGCTGGCTGATGGAGATACATCAGCCGAATCTGCAGCTGCGCTATGCCAATACATCTGAGATCGAGGCGCTCCCGGAGGAAGATCAGAAACTCTACGCTGAAATCCTCTATTCCTGGCTGATCACACGACTCAATGAGATCAAGCGTTCTCATCAGGTTGATTTTCTGTTTACGGTTATTTCCGAGGAGCCGTATGATAAGCAGTGCTTTTTGCTGAGCGCGGCGGACCCTGGCGCCAAACGCGGGATGGATTATGAAGAAGTCTATCCGATCGGTACTGAGGCGGATGTGATTACCGAATACACACAGGAGGCAATGAGAGAATGTGTGAAAAGCCGGGAAGGATATCTGGCAGATGCCAATAAATACATGGATTACTATGCTTATCTCGGCGAGTTTGACGGCCATCAGGTGATGACCGGTGTGACATACGATCTGTCGGCAATTAAAGCCAGTGTGCAGGCACAGACCTGGAAGTCGACGGCTTTTGTCATGCTGTACCTGCTCGGCCTGGCACTGATCTGTCTGGAGATGATCTATTGGTTCGTGATCAGGCCGCTCAAGACAGTTCAGAAAAATATTCACGTGTATGAGAGCACAAAGAGCAGCACGATTGTCGAGACCAGACTAAACGAAATCAAGGCCCGCAATGAGATCGGTCAGCTGAAGGATGATGTCATCGGTTTGACTAAGGAGATTGATGATTATATCAACCGGATCAGCGCCATCACAGCCGAAAAAGAGCGAATCGGAGCAGAGCTGTCCGTTGCCAACAGGATCCAGACGGCTATGCTTCCAAGCAATTTCCCGCCTTTCCCGGGCAGATCCGAATTTGATATCTATGCGTCAATGGATCCCGCCAAGGAGGTCGGCGGTGATTTCTATGACTTCTTCCTGGTTGATGACGATCATTTGTGCCTGGTCATCGCGGATGTATCCGGCAAGGGAGTTCCGGCAGCTCTCTTTATGATGGCATGTAAGATCATCTTTAAGAATTATGCTATGATGGGCAAATCGCCGGCGCAGATTCTCATCGATGCCAATGCTGCTATTACGGCCAACAATCAGGAGGATATGTTTGTGACCGCCTGGGTAGGTATTCTGGAGATTTCAACAGGTACTTTGACCACAGCCAACGCTGGTCATGAGTATCCGGCTTTCAAAAAACCGGGCGGAGCGTATGAACTGTTCAAGGATAAACACGGGTTTATCATCGGCGGAATCGAAAACGTCCAGTATCAGGAAGATAAGATTCATTTGGAGGCGGGATCAAAAGTGTTTGTCTATACGGATGGCCTGGCTGAGGCAACAAACGGACAGCAGAAACTGTTTGGGACAGACCGCATGCTGATCGAGCTGAATAAAGTGCCTGATGTGGGCGCAAGAAAAACCCTGGAGCATATGACCACGGCAGTGCTGGAGTATGTGGGGGATGCAGAGCAGTTTGATGACCTGACGATGATGTGTCTGGAATACAATGGCTTGACAACAAATTGAAACAGATGTAAAATTCACACTTGATAAGGCAATGGCGTCTTAGAGAAGTTTTTCTCTAAGGCGCTTTTTCCTTTTTTACAGAGAAAACTGTGATGAGGAGGATAAAAAATGATGGAAGCAGCCAAATTGACAGAAGAATTCGGAAGTCTCGTATTCAGCGATAAAGTGATGCGACAGCGCCTTCCTAAGAATATATATAAGGCCGTACATAAGACAATTGAGACGGGGAAGAATCTGGAACTGGATGTTGCCAACTGTGTTGCGGCTGTAATGAAAGAGTGGGCCATAGAACACGGAGCAACTCATTTCACACATTGGTTCCAGCCGATGACCGGACTGACTGCAGAGAAACATGACAGCTTCATTTCTCCGTCGGATGACGGGAGCGTCATCATGGAGTTCTCAGGAAAAGAGCTTGTCAAGGGAGAACCTGATGCTTCAAGCTTTCCTTCAGGCGGCCTCCGTGCAACCTTTGAGGCAATAGGATATACGGCCTGGGATCCTTCTTCGCCGGCTTTTGTCAAGGACGGGTCTCTCTATATCCCGACGGCCTTTTGCTCGTACGGCGGAGAGGCGCTTGACAAAAAGACACCGCTTTTGCGTTCGATGGAAGCACTGTCAACAGAAGCAGTCAAAATGCTTCACCTGATTGGATATCAGGATGTGAAACGTGTCAACACGACAATCGGCTCTGAGCAGGAGTATTTCCTGATTAAAAAGGACTATTACAAGAAAAGAAAGGATCTGCTCTTTACGGGAAGGACATTGATTGGCGCTCCGGCCGCGAAAGGACAGGAGATGGAGGATCATTATTTCGGTGTGATCAAGACGCATGTTTCGGAATATATGCACGATCTGGATGAGGAACTCTGGAAGCTCGGGATCCCTGTCAAAACCAAACATAATGAGGTCGCGCCGGCCCAGCACGAACTGGCTCCGGTTTTTGAGACAGCCAATATCGCGGTCGATCACAATCAGCTGACAATGGAAGTCATGAAGAAAGTGGCTGATCAGCACCACTATGCGTGCCTTCTGCACGAGAAGCCGTTTGAGGGAGTCAACGGCTCCGGCAAACACAATAACTGGTCCATCAGCACAGATACGGGAATCAACATTTTGGATCCCGGCAAAAAACCCGGAGAAAACCTACCCTTTCTGGTTTTTTTTGGTGGCGGTCATTGCCGCTGTCGATGAATACGCGCCGATCTTACGTCTGTCTGTCGCTTCAGCAGGCAACGATCATCGCCTCGGCGGCAATGAAGCGCCTCCGGCAATCATATCGATTTTTGTCGGAGATGAACTGGCAGAAGTGCTGAAAGGTCTGGAAGAAGGAACGGCCTATCTGGGCGCCGGCAAAGTCCAGATGGAGATGGGCGCACAGGTCCTTCCGAACATCACCAAAGATAATACGGATCGGAACAGGACGTCCCCGTTTGCCTTCACAGGCAATAAATTCGAGTTTAGGATGCCTGGTTCTTCCGTGTCTGTAGCCAATGCGAATATCGTTCTGAATACAGCGGTGGCCGAGGAGCTTTCCAAGATGCATGCGAAACTGACAGACTGCCCGGACGAAGACAGCCGGGAAAGGATCATGGACGTGCTGAAGGAGGAGTTTCTGGCGCATAAGAGAGTTCTGTTCAACGGCAACGGTTATACCGAAGAATGGATACAGGAGGCAGAAAGAAGAGGGCTTCCCAACCTTAAGTCTCTGCCGGATGCCATGCCGCACTGGATTTCGGAAGAATCAATTGCATTATTTGAAAAGCACCATATTTTCACCAGAGATGAAATCTATTCCAGATATGAGATTCTTCTGGAGAACTATGCCAAATCAATTCACATTGAATCGCTTACGATGCAGGAGATGGTGCGTAAAGATCTCGCAGAG
>JAFWDW010000089.1 GCA_017515965.1 Lachnospiraceae bacterium | reverse complement strand
TGTACGGGTAACGGAACCATCGTCACTTCCGCCAACCCCTCAGAATCCATTTTTACAATATCTCGAATCAACGGATCTGAAATCAGGATACGCCAATTCTCATAGCAGGCCCGGATGAAGCCTTCATCCAGCGCCACTTCATTATCAATCAGAGGACAGGCGTAAGGAAGCGCCTCCTCATCATAAATCATAATCAATTCATCTTCCCGGGTCAGATACGGTTTCAGCGGAAAAGTCCTGCACTGAATCGGCCGCTTCTCTCTCTTGCAATGCGCCGGTCCCTGGCAGGCAACGAACGGTACTTTGCCCCGCCATGCCTCGGGAAAATCATAATCCTGCGCCTCATCCATGCTCCAGGTCAGCCAGGAATCTTTCTTGTCATGGACCTTCTCCTCACCCGGGAGCAGATAGATTCCCATCGTCTGGCCTCCGTCTGTCACACAGCACGCCGCTCCGCAGATCTTTCCGCAATCAAACGGAACCGGTGTGTGCTCATCCCATCGCCTGTATATCTCCTCATAGGTTGATTTCAGGATCGTCGACTTGAGCATACGTTACCTGCTGTTTTCTATCTGCCAGTCGATCGGCGTCTCCCCGTGCGCCTTAAGAAACTCATTTGCCGCTTTAAAATGTCCGCATCCGAAAAATCCGCGGTACGCTGACAGGGGGCTGGGATGGGGCGCCTCTAGAATAAGGTGCTGCGGATTATTCAGCATCGCCTTTTTATTGCGGGCATCGCGGCCCCACAGCAGGAAGACGATCGGTCTGTCCTGCTCATTGACGGCACGGATGGCCGCATCCGTAAACTGCTCCCAGCCATGACCGGCATGTGAGTGTGCCCTGTGTGCCCGCACAGTCAGTACGGCATTGAGCATCAGAACTCCCTGATCGGCCCACTTGACCAGATATCCGTTATCAGGGATATAACATCCGAGTTCCTCATGAAGCTCTTTGTAAATATTCTCAAGTGAAGGCGGAATCTCAATTCCCTCCCGCACAGAAAAGCTCAACCCGTGCGCCTGTCCGATATTGTGATACGGATCCTGGCCGAGAATGACGACTTTTACCTTTTCCAGCGGAGTCAGATGAAACGCTGTAAACAGATCCTGCGCCGGCGGAAAGATCTGCTCATGCGCGTATTCATGCCGCACAAACGCATATAGGTCTTTGTAATACGGCTTCGCAAATTCCGGCTTCAACGCCTGCGCCCAGCCGCCTGTGATTCCAGCCATTCTCTCTCCTTATCTCATCGATAACTCAAACCAGAACTCGACACCGTTCTCATAATTTCTGACGCCGTAATCCTGTTTGAAACTCTCCATGATCGCCTTGACGATCGACAGGCCGATTCCATGTCCGCCATATTCGCGGGTACGTGCTTTATCCACCTTATAGAACTTGTCCCAGATTCGTTCGACCTGATCCTCAGGGATCGGTTCACCGCTGTTGAAAACGCTGATATGAGCCTTGTCTCCTTCGGTCGTCACCTTGATCTCTATCCTGTGGTTATCATCAAGATGATTGAGTGCGTTGGTGATATAGTTGCTGAGCACCTGTTCGGTCATATACTCATCCGCCCAGACATACACCTCATCCGGAGCCAGCACCGTGATGTTTGCTTCCTTCTGCTGAATCAAAATCTCCATCGACTGAAGCAGTCCCCGGATGACGTCTGTCAGATTAAATCTTTCAAAGTCATTGCGCTCGGCACCGTATTCAAGCTGATCTAAAAGCATCATATTGTGGATGATCTGATCCATGCGCCTGGTTTCGTCAATGATAACATCACAGTAATCACTGCGGCTCTGCTCATCGCAGGCGACGCCCTCTTTGAGTCCTTCCGCGTACCCGGAAATTACAGCGATCGGCGTCTTAAGCTCGTGTGCGATATTGCCGATAAACTCCTTGTGCATCGCCTCCTGCCTGGAACGCCTGTCCAGATCCTTTTGCATCGAGTAATTGGCATTTTTAAGCTCTGACACCTTTTTCTCGAGCTCATCCGACATCTGGTTAAAGCTCTGGCCCAGAATGCCGATCTCATTGACCTCGGTTCCTGTATAGCGGGCATCAAAATCAAGATCGGACATGCGCGTGGAAAGCTCCGCAAGCTGCCTGATCGGTCTCGATAACCGGTTGGCCGCAAACCAGGCGATCAGAACAGCCAGAACCAGTACGATCAATCCTGTCTCCAGCATAAACCTGTTTGTCAGACTGGCCGCAGCCTCTAAACTCTCAACCGGTGTACTGATGATAAATGAATAATCATCAGACAGATCACCCCACATCTTGAGATGCTGCCCTTGTCCGCGGCCGCCTTTCTCTGCGGGATCGCTCTTCACGATCTCATAGTCATCCGTATCGGCAATGATCACGCCGCCGGTATCACGCTGAAACAAAAATGAAAGGAGTTCATCCTGGATCCGGTCGTTTTCGCGCGATGCGTAGATAACCGGCTGATTATCTGTATTGATCACGACAAAATCCAGATTCTGTTTTTCTGTCATCTCCCGCAGCACCGTATGTGCCGACTCATCTTTGAAGATGCCCTCTTTCTCGATCTCTGTAATCGTCCCGTTTTTCATAAGAGCCGATAGTTCTTGATAGAGGTCGATCATATCATTCATTTTGTGTTTCTGATAAAAGCGCGGGAGCAGGAAATTATTCGCGAGAAAAAAAGCCGCAAAAAACACAGCGACCGCCGCTACTGCAGCTGCGACCATCTGTGTTTTGATCGAATACTTCATTCCCCTCTCTGCCTTATCCTGCATAGAACCGTTCCTTTGATCAGTCTGATTATTTCACATCGAATTTATAGCCCATACCCCAGATCGTCTGGATATAGTCTCCGCGCTCTCCCAGCTTGGCACGCAGTTTCTTAACGTGCGTATCGATCGTGCGGGCATCGCCGTAGTAATCATAATTCCACACGCTGTTGAGTATCTTCTCACGGGAGAGAGCGACGCCCTTGTTCTTCATAAAATAGGCGAGCAGTTCAAATTCCTTATAACTCAGATCAACGCGTTCTCCGTCAACGCGTACTTCATGCGCGGTCTTATCAAGTGTAATAGCGCCCTCTGTCAGCGCTTCTTCCTCAGCGCCTTTTGTGCGCCTCAGAATTGCCTCCACACGCGCCATGAGAATTTAAGGTGAGAAAGGTTTCGCGATATACTCATCAACACCCAGTTCAAAACCTTTCAATTCATCGCGTTCATCGGCGCGCGCTGTCAGCATGATAATCGGCACTTTGGACGTTTCACGGATCTCCCGTAACACCTGCCACCCGTCCATATCGGGCATCATGACATCGAGCAGCACGAGCGCTGTGTCAGGATTTTCATAGAATAAATCCATTGCTTCCTCGCCATTGGAAGCTTCAAGCACGTAAAAATGATCTTTTTCCAGAAAGTCTTTTACCAGCTTGCGGATACGCGTGTCATCATCGACAACCATGATTTTTGTTGCCATGGTCTGTTATCCTCCTGTCATTACAACAACTCTAACTCCTGAAGCCACAGTCTGCTGCAGGCATCACTCGGCATGAGCCAGGATCCTCTCGGTGACAGATCCACTGTGCCGACCTGCGGTCCGTCCGCCATGCATGAGCGTTTGAACTGCTGTGAGAAGAACCGTTTGTAGAAATTCTTGATCCACTTCAGCACAACTGACGGGGCATAGACACCGTCAAATGTCTCAACAGCGATCCGGTAGATCTTGGACGGTGAAAAGCCGTAACGGAACATATAATAGATGAAAAAGTCATGCAATTCATAAGGTCCGACCAGATCTTCCGTGCTCTGTGAGATCTCCTCTCCGCTCGGAGGCAGAAGCTCCGGTGAGATGGGTGTATCGAGGATGTCGTTGAGCACTTCGGAAAGGGGCTCATTCTCAGGATCTCCTGTCTCAGAATCGATCGAACCCGCTTCATCGGCGATAAACCTTACAATATGGCGCATCAATGTCTTTGGCACCGATCCGTTCACATCATACATAGACATGTGATCGCCGTTGTATGTCGCCCATCCCAAAGCCAGTTCCGACAGATCGCCGGTACCTACATGCAGCGCCCCGATCTGATTTGCCAGATCCATCAGGATCTGCGTGCGCTCACGCGCCTGAGAGTTCTCATACGCCGCATCGTGGACTTCTTCATCATGACCGATATCCGAAAAATGCTGCCGTACGGCATCAGCGATCGGGATCTCCTTCAATTCCGCTCCGAGCGCAGCCGCAAGATCACAGGCATTGCGGTAGGTACGTCCGGTCGTGCCGAAACATGGCATCGTCACAGCTGTGATCTGATCGCGCGGGATCTGGAGCAGATCAAATGTCCTTGCACACACCAGAATAGCCAATGTGGAATCCAGTCCTCCCGAAAGCCCTAATATCACCTTATTGATCCCAGTATGCTTCAGCCTTTTTGCCAGACCGTAGGTCTGAATGGAAAGGACTTCCTGTACCCTTGTCCGCCGTTCCTCGACATCCTCCGGAACAAACGGCATGTGAGGATACTGTCTGGTCAGTACAGTCTCTTCGAAGCTGAGAGAAAAACTGACCGGCTCAGCCTGAGCATGATGGTGCGGAACATGACCGATCTGCTGTGTGCGCTGTTCATGCGCCAGAAGTGCCGCATCGATCTCGCTGTAAATGATATCACTCTCAAAAGAATCGGAGGCCGCCATCAGATTGCCGTTCTCTACGATCATATTGTGTCCTGCGAACACCTGATCAGTCGTTGACTCATCAGCTCCGGCATTGGCATAAATATAGCCTGTATGCATCCTGCCGGTGCGCGCTATAATATCCTGCGCGCGCTGTGAAAAATGCCCGGCAAGCGCTTCATCCGCAGCCAGATGACAGATCACTGTCGCACCGCAGGCTGCCGCCGTGATATCCGGAGCAAAAGCTGCCTTCACATCATCGCCGATGACCGCTGCAAGAGTCAGTTCTTTTACCTCGTCACATGCAAAGATCAGTTTGCGGCTGACCGGAACGCGCGTTCCGCCAAGTTCGGCAAAACCGGGCGCCGCGTATCCGTCCTCAAACCAGCGGCTTTCATCGTATCCGCCGAGCTTTCCCGCAAATGACTTGACTGTAATGCCGATCACTTCTCCGCGGTGAACCGCTGCTGCCGCATTGTGCAGTTTTCCCTGAATCAACAGGGGAAGTCCGACAAAAGCCAGCACATCCGTATCGCGTGTCGCCAGCGCGATCTGCTGCAGACCTTCTGCAGCAGCCTTGACCAAAGCATCCTGAAAGAAGAGATCTTCACAGCTGGCACCGGTCAGGCACAGTTCCGGGAAAACGATGATCTTTGCTCCCTCTCCGGCGCACTCTTCTATCTGTCCGCAGATCTCCTGCACATTATATGCCACATCTCCGACTTTAATCCGGGGCGTCGCCGCCGCGACAGTCACAAATCCATGTCTCATGAATGTTTAACCACCTTTCCGGCTATTTCAATTATGATTCTGTTTTTCGTTCTCTTTTTCGAGATCTCTGTATGCAATCTTGCCAACCAGTGTCTTGGGCAGAGAATGCTTAAACACAATATCTTTAGGCATCGCGTATTTTGCGATATTCTTCCGGCAGTAATCCATCAGATTTGATTTGGTCTGAGCACTTGTCGGAACTTCAGGTTCCAGCACGACATACGCCTTGACCGCCTGCATGCGGTAAGAATCTGGCACGCCGATGACACACGCCTGATGCACGTAGGGATGTGACTCGAGGATATTTTCAATCTGCGCCGGATATACATTATAGCCGGACGAGATAATCATTCTCTTGATTCGTCCCTTGAAATACAGATAACCTTCTTCATCCATGCTGCCGATATCTCCGGTGCAAATCCACCGGCGGCCGTCAGCCTGATCTTTGAGAACCTTGGCTGATTCCTCGGGATCATTCAGATATCCCTGCATGACACTCGGTCCGGAAAGAAGGATTTCTCCCTCTTCTCCGTAGGGAAGCATTTCTTCTGTGCCCGGCTTTACAATCTTGGCGTAAGTATCCGGGAACGGAAAACCGATACTTCCCTCTTTGTACTTGTTGACCGGTGTCAGACAGCAGGCCGTTACGGTCTCTGTCATGCCGTACCCTTCACGCACCTGAATCTTTGCGTGATGTTCGGCAAAGAATTCATCGATACGTCTTTTCAGATCATTGGAGAGCGTATCACCGCCCGAAAAAGCGCCCTTCAGCGAGGACAGGTTTGATCTCTGCATAGAGGGGAGCCGCAAAAGAGCCTCGAAAAGCGTCGGCACACCCGCAATGAAATTACATTTGTATTTGACGATCAGTTTCGCATAACTCTTAGCGGTAAAGCGCGGTACCAGAACGCAGCGCCCTCCGTGCGTCAGCATCGCATTGATACAGACACCGAGGCCGAAACCGTGGAAAAGCGGCAACGCTGCCAGCATCTTATCGCCCGGCCTGAACATCGGATTCGTCGCAATGATCTGCTCTGCCGATGAATTGAAATTCAGGTTCGAGAGCATGATGCCCTTCGTCTTGCCGGTCGTACCGCCGGAATAGAGAATGACTGCTGTGTCATCCGCATTGACATTCACACGGTAATCACCCTCACACGCCTTCTCCAGTTTCATAAAAGGCTTCCAGAAAATGACCGGTGCATCAAACGGAATCTGCTCGATCTTGCGGCCCTCCGTCAGCATATAGCCTGCTTTGATATGCGGTGCAAGCTCATCTTTAACGCTTGCGATCACGATATGCTGAACCTTTGTATTCTCCCGGATCGCCTCGAACTTATGATAAAACTGGTCAAGTGTGATCGCGACAACACTGTCCGATTCATTGAGGAAGAATTCCATCTCCTTCTCACTGGCCAGCGGATGTACCATATTTGCGATCGCGCCGATCAGATTGACCCCGTAAAATGAATAGATCGCCTGCGGGCAGTTCGGCAGTGCTATCGTAACTTTGTCGCCCGGTTTAACGCCCAGGTAAGATAAACTGCGCGCACATTTATTGATGTTCTCGATCAATTCGCGATAACTCGTTGACCGTCCCATAAAATCAAAGGCGATCTTACGCGGATGCTGCTCGGCAGCACGCTCGACTGCCTCAAACATCGATCCCTGAAAATAATC
>JAFWDW010000088.1 GCA_017515965.1 Lachnospiraceae bacterium | reverse complement strand
CCTGATCCGTGACGCGCAGACCATCGACAAAGACAGGTTCCTTGCCCATCTTTTCCATAGCCTCAGACACGTCCGGTCCGCCGCCGTGTACGAGGACAACATTAACGCCAATGAGCTGGAGCAGCACGATATCTTCCATCACTTGCTCTTTGAGCGCCTCATTGATCATCGCATTGCCGCCGTATTTGATGACAATCGTTTCTCCCGTGTATTTTTTGATGTAAGGCAGCGCCTGTGTCAGGACTTCCGCCCGCTCCATATTTGAAATACTCAGCTTGCTCATCATAACCTCCTTGCTCCCCTTTATGTCCGGTAATCCGCGTTGATCGACACATACTCGTGAGTCAGATCACAGCCCCAGGCTGTCGCGGACTCATTTCCGTCGTGCAAATCAATTAAAATTTCGATCTCGCCGGCATCGAGCACCTTGGCTGCTTCTTCCTCTGAGAACGGTATTCCGGCGCCGTCTCTGCATACATACACGAGACCGCCTGTTGATCTGAATCCCACTTCTACTTTTGTCACGTCCACTTCGGCCGGGCTGTAACCGATCGCGCACAATACACGTCCCCAGTTGGCATCTCCGCCGTACATGGCCGCCTTGACAAGGCTTGAGCAGATCACTGTCTTCGCGACCTTCCTGGCCGTCTCGTGATCGGCTGCGCCGGTCAGTATACAAGTCAACAGCTTAGATGCTCCCTCGCCGTCAGCCGCAATGCGCCGGCACAGGTCACTCATCAGTTCATGTAATGCCGCGAGAAATGTATCGTAATCTTCACCCTCCCCTGTGATCTCGGGATTACCGGCCAGTCCGTTTGCCATGATGGCCACAGTGTCATTCGTCGATGTATCGCCGTCGACCGAAATCATATTAAATGTTTCAGGGATATCCGCAGACAGTGCTTTTTGAAGCATTGCCGGGCTGATGGCTGCGTCTGTCGTCAGAAAGACCAGCATAGTAGCCATATTCGGATGAATCATGCCGCTTCCCTTCGCGATACCGCCTAAGCGTACTGGTTTACCGCTCAGCTCGATTTCAAAGGATGCTTCCTTTTTGACCGTATCAGTCGTCATAATGGCTTCCGCTGCGTCACTGCTCCCATCATAGGACAGTGCTTCTGCCAACTCAGAGATTTTACTGCGGATCGGAGCGATAGAGAGAGGCTCACCGATCACTCCGGTTGACCCAATAATGATATCTGAGGAATCAACATGTGTGACATCCGATGCCAGAGCGCTCATCGCTTCCGCGATCTCAATGCCGTCCGCATTGCAGGTATTTGCGTTTCCGCTGTTGCAGATCACAGCCTGTGCATATCCGTCAGAGATATGATTCTTTGTCACGGTCAACGGTGCACCCTTAACTTTATTAGTCGTGTACACTGCTGCCGCCGAAGCGCGTACATCGCTGACAATCAGGGCCAAATCCTTCTTGTCGGAAGTGCCGCGGATACCGCAGTGCAAACCGGCAGCCCTGAAGCCTTTTGGCGCACAAACACCGCCAAATACTTTTTTGATTTTAAATTGTCCCGTCATCCTTTTCGTCTCCTTTATAAGACCAGTCCGGTGGTCTCTTCCACTCCCAGCACCAGATTCATGTTCTGGATAGCGGCGCCGCAGGCACCCTTGCCCAGATTATCAAACCGCGCTGTGAGAAGTATTCTTTCTTCGTTTCCGAAAACAGCGATCTCCATATCATCTTGACCGGCCATCTTTCCTGCCGCCAGAAAACCGTTCTCACTGCCTTCAGGATTAAAATGTACGATCGATCCTTTATAGTAATCGGCATAGATTTCCTGAATTACACCAAGCGCTGTATCCGTACTGTTTCCTCTCTCTTTCGCCAGCTGATCCGCAAACAGAGGAACGGTCACTTCCATACCGCGCTTGAAGGAAGCCACAACCGGACAGAAAACCGGTGCGCATTTGAGACCGGCAAGTTTAACCATCTCAGGTAAATGCTTATGGTTCTGTGACAGTCCGTATTGTCTGGGAGAGGCATACGGCTCAGGGAGGCCCTGTGAATCACCGGAAACACTTTCGTACTCCTCAATCATCTTTCTCCCTCCGCCTGAATAGCCGGTAAGAGAAAAACATGTCAACATCGCATCAGCCGGAAGGAAACCGGCCTGTATGAGCGGCGCTGTCAAGGCGATAAAACCGCTCGCATGGCATCCGGGATTCGCAATTCTTTTGGATATCCTGATCTGATGCCGGAGCTTGCCGCCTTCTGAATCAGAAAGTTCAGGAAACCCGTATGTCCAGTCGTTATCGCAGCGATGTGCCGTCGAAGTATCAATAATCACCGTATTCGGATTCTTACACCAGCCGGCAGCTTCGATTGCAGCTGCATCGGGCAGGCAGAAAAAAGCTATATCTGCCTCATTTAGCATCTCCTTGCGCGCTTCAGGGCTTTTTCGAAGAGCTTCTGGAAGAATATTCAATTGAATGTCGTCTCGCTCAGCGAGCCTTTCACGGATAACAAGTCCTGTAGTCCCTGCTCCTCCGTCGATAAACACACGCTTAATCATTTTAGTTGCATCTCCATGATTTGCATATTTATGCATAAATATGTATATATATTATTTCTTATGCATTCATTTGTCAACTGTTCCTTCACTTTACATCAAAGTATAGCATATAATTGCAAGTTCGTTCGCAGAAGTCTCGTCATAATGGACAACCATAATAATCCGTGATAATCTTAAACAACGGAGGATACGCTATGTCAGACAGAACGACAATCCCCTCCTACGGGGCAGTTGTGATCGAAAAAAGTGCCGCTGGACATGTGGTATTGCTGGTCAGCGGATATCACGGCTGGTCTTTTCCGAAAGGTCATCTGGAAGCAGATGAGTCCCCGGAGGAGGCTGCACATCGTGAAGTTTTGGAAGAGACCGGCGTTGATGTTTTAATTGACTCCTCTTTCTCCAAGACAGTTGCCAGCGCTCTTCCAAAAGACAACCGCACTGTCACTTTCTTTCTCGGACACTGTCCGGCAGGCACGCCTGATCCCATAGCGCAGTCTGAGGAAGTGGAAAAGGCCGCATGGATTCCGGTTGACGAGGCGCTTAAAGGAATTGCCTATGTACCGGATCGAAATGTGTTAGTGGAAACACTGACTTATCTCGGTGTCGAATGAACGCGCCTCGCCGCGTATTTAATGTATGATTACAGAAAGGTATTCATTGAGAAATGGCTTCACCAAGTTACACCATTCTGATAGCTGACGACGAAGCAGAACTGATGGACGCGCTGGCGCAGTATTTCAGAAAGGAAAACCTGACGCTGGTCAAAGCAGAGAACGGCGCGCAGGCACTCGAACTGTTCGAAACACGTCATCCGGATCTGGTTCTGCTTGACATCATGATGCCTGATATGGACGGTTATGCCGTATTGAATGAAATCAGAAAGACCAGCCAGATTCCGGCCATCATGCTGACGGCGCTCAATGATCTGGACGACAAGATCCGGAGCTTGAGTTCGGGCGCTGACGACTATATCACAAAGCCCTATGATCCGCGTGAAGTCCTGGCCCGTGTCAAAGCGCAGCTGCGCCGCACTTACCGCTACAGCGAGATCATGCAGGCAGAGAAGGAGAAGCCCGTTCTGAACTGCGGCAGTCTGATTCTGGACACCAATCAAATGGTCTTGACACAAGACGGCAAGCCTGTGCAGCTGTCGGCAACTGAGCTTCGTATAATGGAACTGCTGATGGCTTCTCCAGGCAAGATCTTTACCAAACGGCAGATCTATGAATCAGCCTGGTCAGATCAGTTTGTCAGCGATGACAACACGATCATGGTGCGCATCAGCAGCATCCGCCATAAAATCCATGATGACCCGAAAAGCCCCCGTATCATCGTAACTGTCAAGGGCCTTGGTTATAAATTTGAGGTTCCCGATGAATCCTGACCGTCCTATTTACAAAAAGCTCCTTCAGAGCTATCTGCTCTTCGCCGTTATCGCAATCGTCTTCACGATTGCCGGGGCCTCTTTGATCTTGAGCGCCATCACAAAAGGCGGCGCCAATTCCCTGCTTCCCACACGGATTATCGGTGTCAACGGCTCGATTCAGAATAAAGACACTCTGCTCAGAATGGACGGTTGGATTGAAGAACTCAATGATGAACACCGGGTGATGGCAGTTACAGGCCAGAAACGGACCGCCAAGCAGCACTACACCGAAGATGATCTGCTGGCT
>JAFWDW010000087.1 GCA_017515965.1 Lachnospiraceae bacterium | reverse complement strand
GGAAAATACCGGTATTGACCACCGGGCAGACGATCGCTGCTGCAATGACAGCCGGATAGTTATTATGTTTTGCTCCGGGCTGACGGCTGGCCTGATCCGCCAGGGCATAGTAGACAGCTCCTGCACACAGACCGGCAAGCGCTCCTTTGACCAGCACTGTAATGAGCGTACCCGGCACGTTGATCGCAAGAAATGCTGCCGCATCTCCGGAAAGCAAAACAGCCACACCGAAAGCCAGTCCCAGCCATGCGCCGGCCAGAGGGCCGTATAAAGCTGCCCCTACAACGATCGGTATTAGTACAAGTGAAATGGAAAAAACTCCGAACCGGATAAAACTTCCTAAAAACTGGAGTACGATGACGATGGCTGTAAGAACAGCCAGACCCACAAGGTGTTTTGTGGTGAGTTTGTTATTCATTTTTGACCTCCTAATATCATTCCCTCAAGACGCTTTCCACGTCTGATCTAACGGGATATGGTTTAGTTACATGGACATTATATCATATGAACTACAGCGCGTCCATCAAACCGGAAAGACCTTCCTTTTTGAATACTATCTTGTAATAAGCCAGCTCTCCTGCGATGATCTCATCGATCGCGCGCATACTGAGCATTTCAACAGGCGCTCTGTCATCAGTCAGGATCCTCATACCTGTTTTTGAATCGGAAGCTTTATGCACAACCATCTGCCTGCTGACTTTCTTCATCAGTGTCTGAAGCTCCCGATCGGACAATCCTTCTGTTTTTTGACTAAAGCCGATTTGGAAAGGCTCTTCTGCAGCAAACAGCTCTCTGTTCGTGTACCCCTCTACATCTATGGTTGCGACGTGCGGAAAAACTGATGCAATGGTGTCAGTCAGATAATCGTTAATACTGTTCGGCGCTGAAGCCCGCATGTTCATATTGACAACCATCACCCCGTTGTCCTGCAGATGATCCCGAACCAATGAAAAAAATTCCACGGAAGCCATCTGAAACGGAATCGAAATATCCTGATAGGCATCGACCATGATCACGTCATATTTTCCATTGTCAGCCTGCAGGTACGCCCGTCCGTCATAGGTTGTCACTTTTACCTGTCCGGGCATGTCAAAATACTTGTAAGCCAGATCCGTAATGGACTGATCGATCTCCACTGCCGTGATATCAGCCCCGGGGAAATACCTCAGACACTGCCTGGCATACGTACCGGTACCATTGCCAAGAATCAGAATCCGCGGAGCCTGCGTATCTTCAGAGCTGCCCGCCATCAGCGGCGCTGCCATCGCGTAGTCATAGTACATGCCCGACAATGAATCATCTTTCCGAGTCACTGACTGCACGCCGAACATCACGTTGGTGGACAGCACAATCTCTTTCTCATTCTCTCTCACCTGCAGATAATTATAGATCGATTCTCCTTCAAAGGTCAGATTCTTCTCCCAGAAGGCAAAATGACTCCCTGCACCCAGAATGCTGCAGACTATAAACAGGATGCACGCTGTCACACAGGCGGTTCGATGCGTTCTGCAGCTGATGAAATAGACCAGAGCAATGATCAGAATAATGCCGGAAAAAATCAGAAATGTGACCGCTGTTCCGACAGCGGGAATGGTGATAAATGTAGGGGTAAAGGTACCGATGATACTGCCGATCGTGTTGGCCGCGCCGAGTTTCCCCACAATACTGCCGCTCTCGCTGAGCGCTCCGTCTTCACCGGCGATGAGCGCATATTTTGTCAATGACGGCGTCACCGTTCCGAGCAGAAAACAGGGGAAGACAAAGATCACCATACAGGCGATAAAACCGGCGATTGTCAGCAAATGCTGACTGATCGTCACAATCAGGATTCCTGTAATACCTAAGATAATATATCTCCCCAGCACAGGAATGGCAGCGATCCAAACTGACGCGATCAACAGGCGCCTGTACAGCTTATCCGGATTCGGATCCTTATCCGCGCTGCGCCCTCCATACAGATTGCCAAGCGCCATCGCAATCATGATCATCGAGATAATGATCGTCCAGACGATCTGTGACGAGGAGAAATACGGCGCCATCAAACGGCTGGCGCCCAGCTCAACAGCCATGATCCCCATGCCCGCAAAGAATTCGGTCAGATACAGATAGTATTTGTTTTTCAGGATCTTCTTATTTGCCATAACACAAATCATTCTTACATAAAAACAAGACTGTGAACACTCAAATACTAACGCATGAAAAAGCGATGCGTCAAGACAGAGGCCGGACCTGTTTTATCCGATTTTAATAAAAATACAGAAAGGAAATTAACCGTGTCAGAACAAACAAAACCAAAGTACACCTCCGAGCATGAACTCGAGGGGCGCATCCCTACCGGTAAAGCTATCCTGCTCGGTATGTAGCATGTGCTGGCGATGTTTGTCGGAAACCTGACGCCGATTCTTGTAATCGGCGGTGCATGTGCTCTCGGAGACGCCGGGCTGATAGTTCCGGTCATCCAGAACGCGATGCTTATTGCAGGTCTTGTGACACTCGTTCAGCTGTTGAGACAGTCGGTGACCTCTCCGGTATCACAGAGGGCGGTCTCGGACGTGAGGCAACCGATAAAGAGCTCTCAGGCGGCGTTGCATGCGACGGTATCGGCAATCGTGAGGTCACGATCGTGGCTGTATCCCTCGGTCTCGGCTACGGTCTCGGCGCGACAGCCAATGTCCTGGCTCAAATGCCCGCATGGGTCAGCTATATCTTCGGCGGCTCCGGCATTGTTCCGGCCGCAATCTGCGCCATCATTCTGAATATCGTATTCAAGAAAGACAAAGATGACGGACCTCAGATTGACTATGTAGATCCCGCCTGATACTTAATAAAGCTTGCATTTAGAAAGACCAGTGCACCGGCACTGGTCTTTTCTCTGATTTGGCGGTTATCAATCTCACTTAGCTCTGGGCGTATTGCTTTACCTTTGCAAGCGCATTTTTAACAGGTGGAATATTGATGACAATCAATGTGAGAAGCGCCTCGGCTCCGATGTAGGCGCCGTTATAAGCCAGCGAATAAACGACTCCACTCTTAAATCCATAGTCAGATGCGTAAGTACCAAAAAAGATCCATCCGGAGAGGAAGGCAAAGAAATAGCGACCTAGTATAGCGAGTATATATCCTTTCGTCAATCCGTTTTTAGCTTTTGAGAAAACACCGGACAAACCTAAAGCAGCAAAGGCAAAGATATAATCAACCAACATCTGCGGTATCGAAATAATATACGGATCAATCACCATCTGCAAAACGCCGTATGCAAAAGCAGCCGTCAGGCCTGCACCCAGGCCGTACCAATATCCTACAAGTGAGATAATCAGCATCGATAAAAGAGTGACGGATCCCCCCATTGGCATATGCCACAGCTTAATAAACGAAGTGACTGTTGCCAACGCAATAGCCAACGCCGAAAAAGCAAGCTGCTTTGTTGAAAACTTCTTTTTGCCGCCAAACAACGCAACTCCCAGAAGCAGTACGGCCAGCATAATGATGACCATAACTGTAAAACCGGCCGTTGTCGGTGTGTAGACAACACCGCCCCACTCATCGACTGACTTGTTAAAGAAAAAAGACATAGAAAAACCTCCTTTAAAAACAAGGAGGGGAGTTCAGATAAGCGCCGCATAAACAACTGCCGCGCACATCAAGAATTGCTGCTTCCCTGCGCCGGCATTATCCGGATCAGGTGTAAGGGTCTGCGCCTTAAACGCACTCTCAGCAAAAGCTCCCCCAGCTGTTATTAAACTACCACATAAGTATATGCTTGTCGTCTGCGATCTGTCAAGCTGACCTGTCAGACATCCCAGCTAATAAAGGTCCATCCGCCTTTAATCTCATCAAACATACAGTCCATATAATCAACACGGGGATAGTATCCCATATCGATGACAGTGTTGAAACAGGCTTTCTCATATTCAAGAGAATCGCTTCCTCTGTACTTAAAACCGCTCAGAATCCCGTCATGATGATTGACATGAATCGTAATGCAAACGCGCTTTTTTGTATATCGGGTCAGCTTTGGCAGTACAACAGCCGGATCGAGGCCTGTAAGGCAACGGCTTGCAAAAACATGATCGCATACCGGAATGCCGGCATCATCCCAGTCATCCAGAAATGACAGTCTCTTCAGCGTTAGGCCTTTTATACCTCTTTCTGCCACCACATCACGGACTGAATCGAGCGCTTTTTCCGAAAAATCAGCCCCGAAAACCGTATATCCATCCTCAGCGAGCGGCACACACAGAGTCCCTGATCCGCAGCCCATATCAAAAACGGTATCGCCGGGTTTGATCCCGCTTCTGCTGATGAACTCATGAAAGTAGGGACTTCTCTCGCAATAATGCTCGTAAGGCTTTGCGGTCTCGTCCCATTTTTTCATCATTTCCTGTTCAGTCTGTCTGTCAATATAGATCATTTGGGAGTACCGTCCTCATTGTAGGTAAGCAGACAAAACTCGCGACCTTTAAAACTGATAATACCGTCCTGTCGCATCTTACTGAGTTCATTGGACAGGGCGCTGAGACAAAGCAATCTCCAGAGCAAATATCGAATTCTCTTCAAAAACGTTTAGAATATGTACTTCTCCGTCTGCATAGTTCTTTTCTGATCGTACACTTCCCTTTTCAATTATGCAGATACGCTTAATCGTATCTCCTTCATAGAAGATAGTATCACCTTTCGGATACTTGCGTTCCGAAATATCCATCTGGTCGATCAGTACAGCGTATTCAGATCGATCTACATAATAGAGAAGACCGCTTTTTAAAATGCATTCAAGATATTTTACAGACATAGTTTCATCATCAATTCTGTGCTAAATTGCTTTCTTAAAAAACATTATATATGGAAATATATTCTTATGCAATTCGCTTTTCTGTATTATACCGTTTGACGTATTAAAAAAGCCGGCTGTTAAGCCGACTTTTTTAATAAACAGCGTTATTCTTGTTTACTTTGCCAATTCATGTGTTGCCGCGCCGCCCTTCTTTTGTGTGACTTTCTTACGGTCAAGATACTCGAGCAGAACACGGGCACTGGTACGGTTTGTGTCCAACAGATCACGCAGACAGGCTGTCGCCAGTTCATTGTGATCATGAAAATGTTTAACAATTGTCTTTTGTGCTCTTTCAGTGATTTCCGCCGTTGTATAATGAGTCTCATCCAGACGGATGATATCACCTCTTCTCTCCAGTATTTTAAGGGCCTGATCGATCTTCTGTTTGTCAGTATTCTGATACGTCAGATCCAGCGCGTTGACAGACACGAATCTAAAACCAGATTCTTTAAACTGCTTGAGCAGGAAATCTGCCGTCTTTTTCAGATTACCCGGAATCGGTGCAGGAGCAGGCTCCTTTTTCGGTTTCCTCTTTTGCACATCATCTGCGAAAGGTTCCTGCACAAGGCCTTCCATTACCGCTTCCAGATGTTTGATACGGGCAAGCGCTCTTTTATCACTCATCCTTGCCCTTCGGGTATCCGCTTCTATAACGATGCCGCCGCCGATCGTCTCAACCGGTGAATAAAACCGCAGGATAAAGCGGTCCCCCGGCAGTACGCAGACCGGCTCCTCTAAACGCAGCTGCGCATAGCAGTCATCAAATCTGTAGATGCGGCATAGAACGCGCCTCGTCCCGATGAGAAGATGCGCGCGCATACCGTTTTCCAGTTCGCGTGAGAAGCGTTCTGTCACCTGCAACTTGACATTCATGATTAGGGTCGCATGAAGCGCGCCCGGGGGTGCAATTACATCGCCGCGGCTGACCTGATCTGTTTTGATTCCGGGGAGGTTAAGTGCACACCTTTGTCCTGCTTGCGCTTTTGCAACATCCTGTCCATAGCTTTGGATACTGCGTATCTTACAGGGAAGCTCCCTTGGATAGATCGCCAATTTAGAATCCTTATTGAGGTATCCTGAGATCATTGTACCGGTCACGACTGTACCGAAACCTTTAAGCGTAAAGACACGATCGACAGGAAGACGCGGGAAATCATGATCCTGAACAAAATCATCATGATCCTTATCCTTACAGCACTTGTGCACGATGTCTTCCGCCATCTCCTGCAGTGCCTGCCGCAGTTCCCCAATTCCTTCACTTGTCTTAATGCTGGTTGAGACTACAGGAGCATTTTCAAGAAATGTATGTGCGGTCTCATGCCTGATTTGTTCTCTGACGATATCGATCCGGTTATTGTCTGCCAGATCCGCTTTTGTGATCACAACGATGCCGCGTCTGACACCCAGAATATCCATGATATCGAGATGCTCAAAACTCTGCGGTTTCATGCCCTCATCAGCGGCCACGGTAAAGAGTACCATATCCATGCCCGTCACACCGCTGACCATGTTGGCAATAAGCTTCTCATGACCGGGCACATCAATAAAACCGGCACGAATTGTTCCTAGGTCACACCATGCATAGCCCAGATCGATCGTGATTCCGCGCTCTTTTTCCTCGGGGAGCCGGTCCGCATCCTGACCTGTCAGCGCTTTCACCAGCGCTGTCTTGCCGTGATCGATATGACCGGCTGTTCCGATGATGATATGATTCATTTGTCATCTCTCTTGTTGGAAAACACGACAACCAACTGATCCGTGATCATGCTGAAGTCAGATTCATCGACTGTCCGCACTGACAGCCACAGATCACCGTCTGCAAAACGCGCGGCGATCGGTACCTTGCCTGCGAGCAGCGCCCGGCGCACCTGATCTCCCGCCGGTCCATCAGCGTGAACGCGTACCGCATAGCCGGGTAATCTTGTCTGCGGCATCGAACCGCCGCCGATCTGATCCTCATAGGGCTCTACTGACAGTTTGAGATCAGCAGTCTGTTCCGCGATCATCCGGCATAGTTTTTCTGCTTTATCACGCAGTTCTTCTTCCGTTGCCGCAATCATCCTTAGAACGGGGATCTTCTCCTTCACGTGTTCCGGTTCAAGATAGCCCAGCAGTGTTCTCTCCAGTGTGGCGGCAATCAGTTTGTCCACACGCAGAGCACGCATCATCGGATGCGATTTCATCTTTTTGATCAGGTCTGCTCTGCCCAGGGCGATACCTGCCTGCGGTCCGCCTAACAGCTTATCAGCAGAAAAGCATACGAGATCAGCGCCGTCTGCGACGCACTGCTGCACAGTCGGCTCATCACCAATTCCCATCGCAGCCAGATCGATCAGCGCTCCGCTTCCCAGATCTTCTATCAGCAAAAGATCTCTTTCACGCGCCAAACTTGACAGTTCTCCGATGTCGACACCCTCGGTAAAGCCGACCACTTTATAATTGCTGGTATGCACCTTCATAAGGGCCGCTGTCTTTGAGGTGATCGCTTTCTCATAATCACGCAGATGCGTCTTATTGGTGGTTCCGACTTCTTTTAAGTCCGCGCCGCCTGCCTCCATGACATCCGGCATCCTGAAGCTTCCACCGATCTCCACAAGCTCTCCGCGCGAGACGACGACCTCGCGGCCGCTGCAGAATGTATTCAGGATAAGCAGCATGGCTGCCGCATTATTATTGACGACAAGCGCGTCCTCCGCTCCGGTTAACCGAATCAG
>JAFWDW010000086.1 GCA_017515965.1 Lachnospiraceae bacterium | reverse complement strand
GTGATAATGGACAGATCAGCCAGATTGCCGGAGACCTCTCCCATCTCGAAACGACGTGCCTTGTCACGGTTGCCGCCGCATCCAAAGATACACACCAGGCGATCGGGGTCATATTTCCTGAGTGTAGTCAGCAGGCTCTCAAGAGCCATTGCATTGTGCGCGTAATCGACAAGCAGTGTGCAGTCTTTCCCGGTCTCCACGCGCTGCACGCGTCCCCTGACATGGAGATTTGCCATTGTCTGTCTGATCACCTCTTTGGAAGCGCCAAACTGCAGCCCGACCGCGATCGCAGCCATTGAGTTGTACACTGAAAAATCGCCCGGCATGTCGACATCGACCGTCATATCCAGGAGCCCGGACAGATCATACCGAATCCCCAGATAGTCATCTCGCTTAATCAATTGCTCATTAGAAGCGCACAGGTCTGCCTTTTCAGAAAGACCGAACGTGACAACATCACAGGTCGCTTCCCTGAAAATTTCGCTGAAGTTCTCATCGTCAATATTACCGATACCGATACGGCACTGCTTGAAGAGCATCGCCTTGCAGGCGCGGTATTCCTCAAATGAGGAGTGCTCGTGTTCACCGATATGGTCAGGTGCCAGATTGGTATAAACTCCGATGTCAAACATGATGCCGGCAGTCCGGTCAAGCATCAGAGCCTGGGATGACACTTCCATGACGGCTGCATCGCATCCCTCGCGCACCATTCTGGCAAATGCTTCATGGATCACATAGGATTCAGGTGTTGTGTTGAGCGCCGGTGTGTGCTCATCCCCGATCACCGTCTCGATCGTTCCGATCAGACCGACCTTGTGTCCTGCTCCTTCGAGCATCGACTTGACCATATAGGTCGTGGTGGTCTTGCCTTTTGTCCCGGTCACACCGATCGTTTTGAGCTTCGCCGCGGGATGACCGAAATACTCCGCGGACGCCAACGCCAATGCTTTACGGTTGTTGTCGGTCTGCACCACGCAGATATCAGCGGGCGCCTCGACGGGGCGCTCAACGATGATCAGAGCAGGATTCTTTTTAACTACATCGGGCACATATTTGTGACCGTCGGAAACCGCTCCGGTAATGCAGACAAACGCGCATCCTTCCTCCGCTTTTCTTGAATCATAGACAAGCGTGGTGATCTCGTGTTCCACATCTCCCTGAAGCAGCTGATAATCAACATCTCTAAGCAGTTCTTTGATTTTCATATGATCTGTTCCTCTTTTCAAAACACATTTTGTTTATCATACCATGAAACCAGTGCTTATGTCCTCTTTCCGGCCGGAATCTGTGCCAGAATAATAGCCGCAAACATGATGGCGGCTCCGAACAATTCCCGCGCACTCATCCGCTCTCCCAACAGCACAGTTCCAGCCAATACTGCAAAAACGGCTTCCAGACTCATCAGGAGAGATGCCACGGTCGGATCTGTCCACTGCTGCGCGATGATCTGCAGCGTATAGCCGGTACCGCTGGAGAGGACGCCCAGCCACACGATCGGTACGACCGCCGCAGTCACCTGCTGCCAGGTCGGATTCTCGACGATAAAGGCCATGATGGTCGACAGGACAGTCACAGTAAAAAACTGTATGGCCGACAATTCCACAGGGTTGGCGCGCTGTACGAAATAATCACAGCACAGGATATGCCCGGCAAAAAAGAACGGGCAGACCATGACCAGCGCATCTCCCTTTTCCAATGTCAACCCTTCGGTCACACACAAAAGATAAATACCGGCAATCCCCATGAGCACCGCTATCCAGACCAACGGCCTGCTCTTTCTCTTAAAGAGAATCCAGTTGATCACCGGCACCAGAAGGATATACATTGCCGTGATAAAACCGCCTTTCCCAGCCGTTGTATAGACCATTCCCATCTGCTGGAAAAGAGCGGCTATCGTTAAAAAGAAACCGCAGCAAATACCTCCGATCACAGTGTTCTTACGGTATTCTCTTCTGCTCTGATCAGACATGTCCTGCTTCTTTTGTGCATCTCGTTTTCTGAGCACAAATGAAACCGTTCCGATCGTCAGCGCAGCAAGCGCCATGCGGCACGCGTTAAATGTGATCGGTCCCATATGTTCCATCCCCTGCCGTTGTCCGACAAAGGCTGTTCCCCATATGAATGCTGTCAGAATCAGGAGTATGTTTCCTAGTACTTTTTTATTGATTTTCAATCTTTCACCTGTTATTTACCAAATAAACGGTATCACTTTATACCTGACCTTATTCTTATACTCCCGGTATCCTTTTAGTCCTTCCTCAAGCACCTCTTCCTCATTGCGGATCCGCTTGGCGATGATCGGGATATATGCCAGCATAATCACAAATGAGATCAGTGAGCCAAGCACGAGGGGCATCGAAAGAAACAGAAAAACGGTGCTCATATACATCGGATGGCGGACAATGCCGTAAAGCCCGGTATCTATCACCCTCTGGTTTTCCTGTACCTCGATTGTCCGGGACAGATATTCATTCTCCCGCAGCACCTGTGCATATAAAGCATAGGCAAGCAGAAATACGACCGCTGCGATATAAGAGACAGCCTTCGGTAACGGTATCCATCCGAAACGCCAGTTAAATCCGGCCAGAACAAAAGCAGCCAGAAACATTAGTCCGCTGAAAAGAACGACCTCCTTCTGCTCCCCTTCTTCCTCCCGCGCATTCAGCCGCTTGCGCAGCAGCTCAGGACTCTTTTGCATCATGATCAGTCCTGCGATAAACATCGGGACAAAAAGGATACAGATCAGCAGCCAGGCCTGCCAGTACTTAAGAGATCCCGCCGGTATAAACAGCAGTACTCCGACCAGCAGAAGACCCGCAGCGAATTTGATTAAAGCCTGCCTAAACAGTTTCGTATCCATCTTTATCAGTCTCTCTTCCTCAATACAGAAACGGCTGCGTAATGCAGGACTTCAAAACGCTCAGGCACTTTAAGCTCCAGCATCTTCATATGCTCTGTCTCCCAGGCAGCGATCTCTTCTTCAGACAGGGAAGCACCTACACCGCGGCAGGCCTTCATCCTCCCGTGCCATGCCTCCCTTGTGAACGGTACCATCACGTCGTACTCTTCGTGTTCAACAGGAGCAAAATAATCATATACGATATCCGGTATATAGATCGGATGCCGCACTTCCCCGGCTCCTGACCATGAAGGATTGTATTTTAAAACGGTTTCTTCGCTCATACCCGCGACCTGATCCTCCAACGGAAGCCATGCCATGTAGAGGATCACGAGCTTACCGTCTTTTTTCAGAAGGTTCGACAACACAGGCGCCACTTTTTGATGATCGAAATACCAGAAGCACTGACACGCTGTGATCACATCAAATGTTTCCGGCGGATAATCCAGCTCTTCGGCTGATACAGCCGCGTAATTGATATCCATGTCCGCTGCGGCAGATAGTGCTTTGGCCTGCCCGATCTGCTCCGGAGATATATCTGTGCCTGTCCACCGGGCGCCGAATCGGTACATGTTACGCGGCAAAACGCCCGTTCCTGTTCCGAGATCCAGAACATGCTGGCCGGAGATGCAAAGCCCTCTGTCCGCGATCTTCTGATAAAAAATCTCCGGATAGATGTCTCGGAATCTGGCATAATCCTCTGACGTTCTGCCCCAGTCAAAGGGTTTTCCCGCGTCAATTCTGCTGTCAGTTATGATTGTCATGGTCACTTTTTCCTGCTGATCTTCAGGGCTTTAAGGTATTCTTTCTGCTCAGGCGAAATGCGATAACTCTCCCTTGCTTTCTGGATGGTTTTATTGTGTGTCCATGGATCCAGCCGTCTGTTTTCAATAAACGGAAGGATACTGTCGTACTGTTTTGCAAGGGCCGTTGCAAAATACCAGGCGATCATCATGTTGACATAGTACCCAACATGCTGCCCGGATGCATGCGACCATCTCCGGATAGGCAGGATCATAATCTTCATCAAGAAAATGCTCCATGAGCATCCCGATCCCGAACCTGATCGTGTAAGTGCGGTCAGAGATGATCCATTTCCTGATCTGATCTATCAGTTTCGGACGATGCTTCCTGAACACCTTTGGTGAAAGCTGGTCACAGGTGGCCCAGTTGTCGATATAAGGCAGAAACCGGATCACTTCGTCCATGCACTGCTCATAGTCTTTCAACTGAGAAATAATAAAAGCATGCAACTGGTTTTCGTTAAAATAACGATGCGGCACATCATTCAGGAAACCGCCGATCTCCTCTCTTTTTGCCAGATCTTTAGCGAATTTGCGTAAAGCCGGCGTTCTGACACCGATCATCTTATCCGCGGATGCAGACGGGATCAGCTTAGCCTGGAAATCCCTGTATTCTCTGTCCTGCAGATCAAACAGCCCGTTTCTTATTTCTTCCTGAATCGTCATCTGATATCGAAACTCCTATTCACCACGGAATATCACCTCTTTGCCAAATCTGTCCTGCAGCTCTTTCATAGCAGCATCGGCTTTCTGCTTACGCGCATTCACTGTGCGCTCTTTCGCGAAATCAGTCAGAGACATCTGCACCGGATCTCCCTTGGCCGCCAGTTTTCCGGCACGCACACCAAGGAGACGTATGGGCTTTCCGTCCCACATTTCTTCAAACAGAGCATGTGCCTCCTGTTCCAGATCAGCGGCCTCTCCCGTCACTGTCACAAGCTGCCTCTGATGCGTTGCCGATGTAAAATCAGCATACTTGATCAATACCGCCACTTCAGCTGCCCGATAACCGTGATTGAAGAGCCGTCCGGCAAGTTCGATGCACAGTCCCTTCAGATACCGGAAGGCATCCTCCAGATCAATGCAGTCATGGGGAAGGGTCCGCTCCACACTCTCGCTCTTCGCCCTCTCACGCTCTGTGTGGACCTGATCACCGGCCCTCCCGTTCGCGTAGTTCCACAGTGTTTTTCCGTGAGATTTCAGATGGCTTTCCAGCATCTTCGGATCGCTCCCGGCCAGATCGCCTATCGTCATGATGCCCAGATCCCTAAGCTTTCCTGCGGAAGCTTTGCCGGCCATAAAGAGTTTGCCAACATCTAACGGCCACATTTTTTCTTCTATTTCATCGGGAAAAAGCGTGTGCACCTTATCCGGCTTTTCGAAATCAGACGCCATCTTGGCCAGTACTTTGTTCGTTGAGATCCCGATGTTGACGGTAAACTGAAGTTCCCTGTGAACCCGGTCTTTTATCTCATGTGCCAGATGCAGTGCTTTTTCCCTGATCTGCCCGTCCCCGTCTCCGGCTGTCAGCTCTGTCACATCCAGAAAACATTCATCGACTGACATCTGCTGAAGGACCGGCGAATACTCCCGCAATAAGGCCATGAGTTCACGGCTGCGGGCACGGTACAAACCGAAATCACTCTTTACAACAATCAGATCCGGGCACAGCCGAAAGGCATCCACAACCGGCTGGGCTGTGCGGATCCCGAGCTTTTTTGCCGGAATCGACGCAGCCGTCACGATACCGCGGCGCTGTTTGACATCACCGCCGACGATCGCGGGAACCGTCCGCAAATCAACCGCGGTCCGTCCTTCCTGCCGCGCCTTATTCAGCTCTTCCACTGCGCTCCAGGAAAGAAATGCCGAATTGACATCTATGTGAAAAATGATGTGTGCCACCTGTATTCTCCGTTTGTTGAACATATTTCCATCTCATTATAGCACAAAAAAAGACCTGCGCTGATGCGCAGGCCTTGTTGTTGATTATTGCTTTTTTGTGATGACCAGCTCCCCGTCTCTTGCATCGATGACCAGCTCCTCTTCGCGTCCGACATCGCCCTCGAGGATCTCTCTGGCGATCAGGGTCTCCACATGTTTCTGGAGGAAGCGGCGCAGGGGCCGTGCCCCGTATACCGGATCGTATCCGCCCTCGATAATCAGACTCTTCGCAGCATCTGTCAGGCTGACTTTGATCTCTCTTTCCGCCATGCGTTTATTCAGATCCTTCACCATCAGATCGATGATATTGGAGATATTGTCCTTCGTAAGCGGCTTAAAGAGCACTGTCTCATCCAGACGGTTCAGAAACTCCGGTCTGAAATGGGTCCGAAGCAGCCCTCTGACCTGTGCTTCAGCCTCCGGTGTGATCTCCCCGTTCTCATCGATGCCGTCGAGCAGATACTCGGATCCGATATTGGATGTCATGATCAGGATCGTGTTCTTGAAATCAACCGTACGTCCCTGAGAATCGGTAATCCGTCCGTCATCCAGCACTTGAAGCAGAACGTTAAAGACATCCGGATGCGCTTTTTCAATCTCGTCAAAGAGAATGACGCTGTACGGCTTTCTGCGCACGGCTTCTGTCAATTGGCCGCCCTCGTCATAACCGACGTATCCGGGAGGTGCTCCGATCAGACGCGAAACAGAGAATTTCTCCATGTACTCGCTCATATCGATGCGCACCATGTTCTTCTCGTCGTCAAACAGATCTGCCGCCAGTGTCTTGGCCAGTTCTGTCTTCCCGACGCCGGTCGGCCCAAGAAATAGAAATGATCCGATCGGACGTCGCGGGTCCTGAATACCTGCCTTGGAGCGCAGGATCGCTTCCGACACACGGGTTACCGCCTCGTCCTGTCCGATCACGCGCTTATGCAGCACTTCATCCAGATGCAGGATCTTGCTGCGTTCACTCTCGTTAAGCCGTGAAACCGGGATGCCTGTCCACTGCGAGACAATACGGGCAATCTCTTCCTCCGTGACACTCTCGTGCACCAGGCTGTCCTCCTTATCGTGCACCGTCTTCTCCAGCTCTTTAAGTCGGGCTTTGAGCTCAGGCAGTTTACCGTATTGAAGCTCGGCCGCCTTCTCCAGATCGTAATTGCGCTGTGCAGTCTCGATCTCTTTATTGACTTCCTCAACTTCCTCGCGGACTTTTGAGACCTCGGCAATAGCCGCTTTCTCGTTGTCCCAGCGGGCCTTCTTGCTCTCGAAGTCTTCTTTCATCTCTGCCAGTTCTTTCTGAAGCGCCTCCAGACGCTCCTGGCTCAGATGATCCTCCTCTTTCTTGAGAGCTGCCACTTCGATTTCGGTCTGCATGATCTTGCGTTGCGCCTCATCCATCTCAGCCGGCATGGAATCCAGTTCCGTCTTAATGGAAGCGCAGGCCTCATCGACCAGATCGATGGCTTTATCGGGAAGAAATCTGTCCGTAATATAGCGGTCAGACAGCATGGCTGCCGCAACAAGAGCCCCGTCTGTAATCTTAACTCCGTGGAATACCTCATAGCGTTCTTTCAGTCCACGCAGGATCGAGATAGCATCTTCGACATCAGGCTCATCGATCATGACCGGCTGAAAACGGCGTTCCAGCGCCTTGTCTTTCTCGATGTACTCGCGGTATTCATCGAGTGTAGTTGCGCCGATACAGTGGAGTTCTCCGCGCGCAAGCATAGGCTTGAGCATATTGCCGGCGTCCATCGCGCCGTCGCCTTTGCCTGCTCCGACAACCAAATGCAGCTCATCGATAAAGAGGATAATCTTACCGTCGCTGGCCTTGACTTCCTCCAGCACTGCCTTCAGGCGTTCTTCGAACTCACCGCGGTATTTCGCTCCGGCCACAAGTGCCCCCATATCAAGGGCAAAGACGATCTTATCTTTCAGCGCCTCCGGAACATCGCCTTTGACAATTCGCTGCGCCAGGCCTTCGACTGCTGCAGTTTTGCCGACGCCGGGCTCTCCGATCAGAACCGGATTATTTTTCGTCTTTCTCGAAAGGATACGGATAATATTGCGAATCTCAGTATCGCGCCCGATCACAGGATCCATCTTTTGTTCACGGGCTTTCTCAACCAGATCTTCACCGAATTTGTGCAGCGTGTCATAGGT
>JAFWDW010000085.1 GCA_017515965.1 Lachnospiraceae bacterium | reverse complement strand
TCTGCCGGCCAGTATTTCTTAAACCGCTCAGAGCTGTTGCCGTCACAGTCATAGCCGATACCGGTGATATAGTTGCTGAGCGCATCCAGCCAGACATAGGTCACGTGCTTCGGATCAAAAGTCACCGGGATACCCCAGGAGAATGACGTCCTGGACACGCACAGATCCTGCAGACCCGGAAGAAGGAAGTTGTTCATCATCTCATTCTTGCGGGATACAGGCTGGATAAACTCCGGATGTGTATTGATATATTCGATCAGCCGCGGGGCATATTTCTTCATCTTAAAGAAATATGCTTCTTCCTTTTCCATGTGGACATCACCGCCGCAAACCGGGCATTTGCCGTCCACCAGCTGGGATTCTGTATAGAAAGCCTCACACTCCGTGCAGTACAGGCCTTCATAATAGCCCTTGTAGATATCTCCCTGATCATACATTCTCTTGAAGATCTTCTGGATCTGCTCCTCGTGATCGGCGTCCGTCGTACGGATAAACTTGTCATAAGAGGTATCCATCAGATCCCAGATCCGCTTGATCTCCGCCGCAACTTCGTCGACGAATTCTTTCGGAGTCTTACCCGCTGCAGCGGCTCTGCTCTCGATCTTCTGACCGTGCTCGTCCGTTCCGGTCTGGAAGAAAACGTCATATCCCTGTTTTCTTCTGTAGCGCGCGATCGCATCCGCCAACACGATCTCATACGTGTTGCCGATATGCGGCTTGCCGGATGTATACGCAATCGCAGTTGTGATGTAATACGGTGTCTTTGCCATACTGTCTTCCTCTTTATATCTTATTTTCATGTTTCGTAAATGCTCTAACTTATTTATTATCGCTCATTTAGAGATTTTCTTCAATGGTATACAGTGAGATATTTTCCCTGATTCCGCCAAAAAACGGCAGGCGCCCTTTTACGGATACGTCTGCCGTTTCAGATCATGTCATGTTGCCTGTTCTGATTAATTCTTATGCTTGCCCGCTTCGAAGAAGGCTTTTGTCTCCTTCGCTGCAATACCGGAGAGCACGAACAGTGCGATCATATTCGGGATGGCCATCAGACCGTTGAAAATATCCGCAATCGTCCAAACTGCCTTTACTGTCATGAACGGACCGATCAGAACAGCCAGGATATACAGCCAGCGGAACGTCGTCTGCGCCCCTTTGCTGCCGCCCGATAAGTACTCAAGACAGCGCTCGCTGTAGTAATCCCAACCAAGAATAGTTGTGAAGGCAAAAAACATCAGGCAGATCATCAGGACTATACTGCATACCCTGTTGTTAAACGGCAAACCGTGCTGGAACGCATAGTTAGTGATATCGATGCCTTGCAGTCCCTGCTGCCATGCACCGGTCATGACCACGGCAAGACCTGTCATCGTACAGATGACGATCGTATCGATGAAGGTACCGGTCATGCTGACAAGACCCTGGCGGACCGGCTCTTTTGTCTGCGCTGCTGCCGCTGCGATCGGCGCGGAACCGAGACCGGCTTCATTGGAAAAGATACCGCGGGCCACGCCCTTTTGCATCGCCACCATCATCGAGCCGACAGCACCGCCTGTGATTGCCCGGGGCGAGAAAGCAGCTTTTACGATTGTCACGACTGCTGCCGGAAGCAGCTTGATATTGGTGATAACCAAAATCAAAACGGACACGATATACAGAATCGCCATGAAGGGCACGATCACCTCGCTGACGTGGGCGATGCGCCTGATGCCGCCAATCAGGACGAGGGCTACTGCGATGACGACCACGATAGCTCCGATCATTACACTGATCGAATACTCACCGGCAAGCGGAATCCTGACCATGTGCAGATCGTTAGGATCAAACACAGCCTTGATGGCGCCAGTGATACCATTAACCTGTGTGATGGTACCGATGCCGAGAAGTCCGGCGAGAATTCCAAAGATGGCAAAGAGCTTGGCAAGCCATGTCCAGTTCTTACCCATACCCCTTTCAATATAGTAAAATGGTCCGCCCAGTGCGCGGCCGCTCTTCGGATCAACCGTCCTGTACTTGACTGCCAAAAGGCCCTCGGTATATTTGGTCGCCATACCGAGAAAAGCTGCAACTTCCATCCAGAAAAGAGCCCCCGGCCCGCCGAGTGTCACGGCAGATGCGACACCGACGATATTACCGGTACCGATCGTCGCGGAAAGTGCCGTACAAAGAGCCGCAAAACTGGAGACTTCTCCGACACCGCCCTCTTCATTCTTGACCATCCATTTAAGCGCCAGACCAAGCTTGTGTGTCTGCAGACAGCGCAGGCGGATCGTCAGAAGCAAACCGCCGGCGATGATGAGCACCATAAGCGGTACGCCCCATACCAGATCATCAATCTTTCCTAATACGTCAGTTATAGTCATCATGTTCCCCATTTTCTTTATCGCAACAAAAACCCGGATCCTTTCTGACGACCCGGGAGCAAACCTTTATTGACAAACAGACGCACAGCATCCGTACTGTTTCATAAAAGTCTCTGTCCTTTTGCCTGAGAGATTCCATCACGGTTGTGAACCGGACGTTGCACCTTCGGCACCCGCCTCCTGCGG
>JAFWDW010000084.1 GCA_017515965.1 Lachnospiraceae bacterium | reverse complement strand
GGCTGATTTGGCGGCCGGAATCCGAGTGATGATACCGAATGCGCGTGTTGCATACGCGCACGGGAAAATGACAGAGAATAAGATCGAACAGATCATGGCGGATTTTGTCCAGGGGGAGATCGATATTCTGGTGACCACGACAATCATCGAAACGGGTCTTGATATTCCGAATGTCAACACCCTGATCGTGCGTCACGCCGATCGCTTCGGCCTGGCACAGCTGTATCAGCTGCGCGGCCGTGTCGGACGCTCCGGACGCACAGCCTACGCGTTTCTGACTTACCGTAAGGACAAAGAGATGGGAGAGGAAGCCGCCAAGCGCCTGGCTGCGATCAGACAGTTTACCGAACTGGGCAGCGGTATTCACATCGCAATGCGCGATCTGCAGATCCGCGGCGCCGGCAATATGCTCGGCGAAGCGCAGAGCGGACATATGGCGGCAGTCGGATATGATCTGTACTGTCAGATGCTGGCATCGGCGGTCAAGCGGCTTAAAGGTGATGAAGCCGAGGAGACGTTCAGCACAACGATTGACATTGAGGCGGATGCCTTTATCCCGCCGGCCTATATCGCTGATGAAAGCCAGAAGCTTGAAATCTACCGGCGTATCGCGGCACTGCTTTCTGAGGAGGAGAAAGAAGACCTGATCGATGAGCTGATCGACCGCTACGGGGATCTGCCGAAAGAGATGGAGCCGCTTCTGGAGGTGGCTTCGCTCAGGATCCTGGCGCACAGCGCGGATGTCGTATCAGTGGAGCAAAAAGGGCGGGATCTCATTTTTACAATGTATGAGAAAGCGCGCAGCAATCCGCAGAGGATCCCTGATATGTTAAAGAAATACCATGGTGATCTGACATTTAAGATGGAATCACCGCCATTCTTTGTGTATTATAAAAAGAAACGGTCACTGACTGACCGGCAGATGACCGTTTTGGAACTGGCAAAAGAAATTCTAACAGATATACGCGGGCTTATAGACTGATTGACACAGAATGGAGGAGAAAAACATGACACTTACTAAAGACACAAAACTTGCAGATCTGGATAAAAAGTACCCGTGGCTGCTCGATGAAGTTGTCAAACTTGATCCGGCTTTCAAGGTTCTCAAGACACCTGTCGGCAAAATGCTGATCAAAAAAGCGACGATCGAAGATGCCGGAAAGAAATCCGGCCTCGGGACCGACGCTGTTATTAAGCAATTAGATGATATGATCAAGGCTCACAAGTGATCACGGAAGGAAGTCAGGACGCAGTTCCACTTCGATCCAGTCGCCTTTTTTAGGAGATTCAACATCAAAACCGGTGCGCATCAGATAGTATGCCGCGCCGGTTTCTGCTTCTGCAGGAGCGGGCCAATGGCGGCATTTAAAGGGGAATGCTTCCAGAACACCGTCATCGGCTAATGACAGCTTCAGCAGACGGACCGAATAAAACTCACCTTCTTTGAATGGGGTAGATTCACCGGCAGGTGCGGCATCTCTCGGTTGAATACGCTTTTCAGGCAGATCAGCGCCGAGACGGACACGCAGCCGCGGCAAACGATCGGTTTGCCTGAGATATTTCATAATAGCAGGATATACGTAAAAATCAGTGGTAAAGGAGGCACCCCCCGGAGGTCCGGAGATGCCGATAACGGGGACATCGTCGATCACGGCACACCAGCTGTGATGACCGGGCCCGTGCGTGGTCTGATGATAGTAAACAGTGCCGATCTTCTCGACAACTTCGATCGACCAGTCATCGTTTCCCTTGGAAGTGCCGGCATTCAGGACTATGATATCTGAGCAGGCTGCGGCTTCCTTTAGGACCTTTTCAATGACAGCCGGATCATCCGATAAGATCTCATGACAGAACGGTTCACCGCCCCATGCGCGGATCTTGCCGCTGATCATGACTGAGTTGGTCTCTATATTTTTTCCGCGCGGAACCGGGTCTTCAACGGAAGGTGCAGCTGCTTTGCCCGGCGCGGTGACAAGCTCGTTGCCTGTCGGGATAAAAGTGACGCGCGGCTTCTTGATCACATTTACTTCTGTATTATTCCCGCTTAAGATATGTGCGGCCAAAAGCGGTGTGACAACAGTGCCTGCCGAAACGAGCAGATCACCTTTTTTCATTCTGCTGCCGCGGGGAACGGTGCCGGCGTATTTCTTGGAAGGAAGAGCATCAAAGGCGATCCCGGTATCTCCATCTGAGAACAGGACATGTTCTACCGTGATTGCTGTGTCAAATCCTTCCGGCATACCGACGCCGGTATTTGCAAATTCCCAGTTGATCCCTTTTACCCAGCCGGTAGTATCGGGCATCCCGTTTTCAAAATCAGACCAGTGAACCGCCACAGAATCCATCTTACAGGTCAGGCAGTTTGGCATATCGAGCTGTGCGATGACATCCTCCGCCAGAACACGGCCGACAGCTTGTTCGATCGGAACGGTTTCATGTTCAGGTGAGAACCGGCATACATCCAACAGTGTGCGGATGGCTTCCTCGCGGCTTAATTCAATATGGCTGGAATGATCACGCATGCTTAAACCTCCCGGAGTTGTTTCAAAAAGGGACTTACTTATAAATAGTATACCCTTTTCGGCTTGGTTTGTAAATGAGACAGCAGGGGGATATAATGGCATTGAATTGGCGCATAAAGGAGGCAGAATGAAAAAAATAAAAATAGCCTGTATCGGCGACAGTGTTGTTTACGGATATGGTGTGCCGCAGGCGCGCGAAGAACTGGTCTGGACTGCTTTGCTTGAAGATTTGCTCAATGGAGGAGCAGTACAAGAAGCCTCAGAGGAGGCAGAGGATGCACATCAACATAGCCACCATTCCGGCGAAGAAGACTATCTGTCTGAACTGCCGGCGTATGAGTATGAGGTGCGCAATTACGGTCTTAACGGACAGGCTGTATTAGCAGGCGCGTTTGTACCGTATGCACAGATCGACAGCCCTCTCTATACGCAGATGAAAGAGTGGAAGCCGGATGCCGTCTTCCTTCATGTAGGAGGTAATGATACCCATCGTGCTGTCTGGAATGCACGAAAGTTTTTTGAGAAATATGAAGTGCTTGTGGAGGATCTGATCGCTCTGTGCGGGCGCGAACATCTCTGTCTGATGGCGCCGCCTGAAGGCAGAGATGCGGAGGGAGCGGAGCGCATGAAGCTCTACGGTTTGCAAAATGATATTATCTGTGGAGAATTGATCCCGATCATCCGGCAAACAGCAGAGAAATATCGCACCGATTGTATCGAGATCGCGGCGATGTTCAGTGCGGTCCGTGAGCTCTATGAAGATTGTCCTGAACTTTACTATGATGAGATTCATCCGAATGAGGCGGGCAATGAATTGATTGCTGATGCTGCCTTTGCGATTGCAGGCAGCTGGCGGTTCTTATAACAAAATAACTTAAGCAGGAGAGAGCGGTTTTCGGCGTCAAAACGGAGACCGCTCTATTTTTTAAAAAAAATTGTATTAATGTATTGACACAATAATAAAAGCGTGTTATTGTATCACTGTATTAAGAAGATAATACAAACAACGAAAGGAGCAATTGCATGAAATGGGAGTTTAAAAGCGGCATCCCGATCTATCTGCAGATCATCTCCTTATTGAAGATGAAGATTGCAGCCGGCGAGCTTCCCCCGGGCAGTCAGGTCCAGCCGGTCAGAGAGCTGGCGATGGAGGCGGGAGTCAATCCAAATACGATGCAGCGGGCGCTCACACAGCTGGAGCAGGAGGGGCTGCTCTATACACAGCGCACGAGCGGGAGATTTGTTACGGAGGACAAGCAAGTGTTGAAGGAAATGAGAAAATCTTTGAGTGAACAGTATGTAAAAGATTTGTTCGAGGCTCTCAGTAAAATCGGAATGAACCGTGAAGAGATCATTGAAGCGGTCAGTTCATTTGAGAGTACCGATGAAAAGGAGGCGTGAAAAGATGGCTGTAGTCGTATGCAACAATTTAACAAAACGATACGGTAAGAAAACAGCGCTCCAGAATGTCAACCTGAATCTTGAGCCTGGGCGCATCATCGGCCTGGCCGGACCGAACGGCAGCGGCAAGACAACGATGATCAAACTGATGCAGCGCATGCTTGTTCCAACAGAGGGACAGGTGCTGATTCAGGGGAAGGAGCCCGGACCGGAAACCAAGGCAGTTGTCGCCTATCTGCCGGACCGCGATTTTCTTCCGGACTGGATGAAGGTCAGCGCACTGTTTGGATTGTACCAGAGTTATTATGCGGATTTTGACCGCGCGGCGGCTGAGCGTATGATAGCGAGTCTGGGCATCGATCAGAACCAGACATTCAAGAAACTGTCGAAAGGGACACGTGAGAAAGTTCAGCTGATCCTGACGATGAGCCGCAAGGCGCAGGTCTACCTGCTCGATGAGCCGATCGCGGGAGTTGATCCGGCGGCGAGAGATTATATCATCCGGACGATTATTTCAAACTACAATCCTGAAGCGATGGTATTGATTTCGACACATTTGATCGCAGATATCGAAGCAGTGCTGGATGAGGTTATCTTCCTGAAGGAAGGAAGGATCGTATTGCATGAAAATGCGGATGATCTGCGAACAAAAGTGAGCATGAGTGTGGATGAGTATTTCCGGGAGGTGTTCAGATGTTAGGAAAATTATTAGGCTATGAAATGAAGGCATACGGCCGGATTATGGTGCCGATTTATATTGCCCTGATCGCCCTGAGCGTGGTCCTTGGAATCGGTTTTCACTTTTTGCCGGATGCGATGACTCATAATTTTATCTTTATTCTGCTTTTCATTCTGTATATTCTGCTTTTGGTATCGGTGGTCGTGATGACGACGATTCTGGGAGTCAACCGTTATTACGGCAATCTGCTGGGACGGGAGGGATACTTTATGTTCTCTCTGCCGACCAGAACCAGTACCATGATGACCGCCAAAACACTGGCGGCGCTGATCTGGACAGCTTTCGGGGCTATTGCGGGTTTCGCTTCTATTCTGTTGACAAGCCTTATTGCCTTTAATGATGACAGCTTCAGAGAAATAGCAGATGCGATTACAGAAGTTTTACCTCAACTTAAGCCGTATCTGGGCAATATCATTGTCTGGGTCATCGTGATCGTCGTTGGAGTTGTCACTTTGATCGTGCGTGTTTATGCAGCAGTGTCAATCGGTAGCCAGTGGAGTGGTCATCGTATGATCGGAAGCATCCTGGTTTATATCGGGTTCAAGGTTATCGAAACGATCATTGCTTCGATCGTCAGAGCGATCACACCGCTTCGCACAGCAATTGAGAACATTGTAGGCAATGCGGATTCTGCCAGCTTCAAACCGGCGATACTTGCACTCGTTATTATTCTGGTACAGCTCGCTATCTACTGGGTGATCGCATGGTTCTTCACCGACAGAAAGCTGAATCTTGAGTAAAAGAATCTGGTTGAGATACCGGTGAACATAAAAAGAGGTCCGGCAAGAGCATCAGCTCTTCCGGACCTCTTTCTTTTCTTCTTTAGTCTGATCACGAACGTCTGGCTTCCATTTTCTCCAGAAAATCCGGCCCATAACCGTATTTCTCAACGATGAAATCCAGATCCTTATCGCCGCGGCCGGAGAGATTGACCAGGATCGAACCGGTCATGCCGGTGCGTGCGACCTTGATGGCATAGGCCAGCGCATGGGAGCTCTCGATCGCCGGGATGATACCCTCGTGGCGGGAGAGCAGGAAGAGCGCTTCGATCGCCTCTTCGTCATCGATGGTCTTGTACGTGATCCTTCCCATATCATGTAACATAGCGTGTTCCGGTCCGACGGACGGATAGTCAAGACCGCTTGCGTTCGAATAGACAGGCGCCGGATCACCGTTTTCATCGGAGAGCATAATGCTGTTGAATCCGTGCATCACCCCTTCACTGCCGTATGTGAGCGTCGCAGCGTGATCGCCAAGAGCCGGGCCGTGTCCGAGCGGTTCAACACCGACCAGTTCAACCGGGTCAGCGAGGAACGGGGTAAACATACCGATAGAGTTGGAACCGCCGCCGACACAGGCAACGACCTGATCAGGCAGATGACCCGTCTGGGATTTAAACTGTTCACGGGCTTCCTCACCGACACAGTACTGGAAGTCACGGACCATCAGCGGGAACGGATGCGGGCCGGCCGCAGTGCCGATGCAGTAGATCGCGTCTTTGTATTCTCTTGAGTAGGCTTCGAAAGCAGCGTCAACTGCTTCTTTGAGTGTCTTTAGTCCGAAAGTGACCGGGATAACGCGGGCACCCAGAAGCTTCATGCGGGTGACATTCGGTGCCTGCTTGGCAATGTCCACCTCGCCCATATAGATATCACATTCAAGACCGAAATAGGCGGCCGCCGTTGCTAACGCGACGCCGTGCTATCCCGCACCGGTCTCGGCGATCAGTTTTTTCTTGCCCATAAATTTGGCAAGCAGACCTTCACCCATACAGTGGTTGAGCTTGTGCGCGCCTGTGTGATTGAGATCCTCGCGCTTCAGATAGATCTGTGTTCTTCCGAGTAGATTGGAGAGATTCTGGCAGTGGTAGACCGGTGTCGGCCTTCCCTGAAAATCGCGGCGGATGCGCCTCAGTTCATTGATGAACTGCGCTGACTGGGCGATCGTGTTATATCCCTGCGCATATTCGTTAAATGCCTTGAGCAGCTCCGGGTCATCCAGATAATTTCCGCCGTATTGACCGAAATAACCTTCCTCGGACGGGTACTCTTTCAGATAGTTATCATAATCTCTGTATTTATTCATAATGATTTATTCCCTTCCCTTAAAATCATATCAACTGCGCTCTATTATATACGATTAAACATTTAGTTGACAATCCATCACAGCCATCTGCTATGATAGAAAGGTAATCAGGTGTTCGTTCCAGATAAGGAGTTCGATCGATGTCAGGTGATGTATTCTTGCTCGTTGGGATCGCTATCGCAGGCCTTGCCGGCGGTTTGATCGCAAACAAGTTCATGAAGAAGTGAGAGACTGGTGTCTCGGATAAAAGACTTTTTTAACATAAATCAGGCATAACAGCCCCATTACGATCTGCAGCAGCGAGGAAGCCGGGGTGGCCAGTCCGATATGGAACATGGAGACCGGCACGCGCTTGCTCATCAGCCAGGCGACAGGGATCCGGACGCAGAATGCGCTCACGATCCCCTGGATCATCACGTATTTCGTCAGGCCAAGTCCATTGTAAAATCCGGTAAAACAGAAGAATATAGGTGTCAGAAGGCAGTCGATCGCGTAAGCTTTGAGGTAATCGGCTGCTGCTTCGACGACTTCCGGCTTATGGCCGGCAAAAATGCCTGCCAGAAAATCTCCGTGGAAGAAAGAGAGCCAGAACATAAACAGGCTGATCACAGAGGATGTCAGGATAGCCTGTTTTAAAGCGCGTCCGGCTCGATCGTATTTGCCGGCTCCGAAATTCTGGGCAACGATGGCAGAGATGGACTGCATAAAGGCTGACGGAACCAGCATGATAAAGGCGATGTTCTTCTCGGCAACGCCCATTCCGGCAGAAGCTGTCACACCGAGTCCGTTGACAATGATCAGCATTAGCAGAAACGATACATGGACCAGCAGATCTTGGATCGCGATCGGCAGCCCGAGCCGTGTGATGCTCCCGATGATCTGACGGTCAAAGCGGACGTAAGATCGCTCAAACGCAAAGGGCAGAGTGCGCTTTCGTATGATCAGAACAGACAGAACGACTGAGATACCCTGTGAAAGGACAGTCGCTGTCGCAGCTCCGGCAGCTCCCATATGGAAGACGGCGACGAAGAGCAGATCACCGAAGATATTGCATATGCAGGCGATCAATACCGTGATAAAGGGCGTGCGGGAGTCACCGATACCGCGGAAGATGCTCCCGATCAGATTATAGGCAGTGACAACGACCATTCCCATGCCGCAGATGCGTATATAATCGCATGTCATGGTGAGCGCTTCTTCCGGAGCGTTCATCAGGTGCGACAGGGGAAGAGCAAAGGTGACCATCAGGACAGAGATCACGATACCGATCACGGCAAACAGGCAGATCGAAGCACCGATCGTTCTGCCGCTTTCCTGCAAACGTCCCATACCGATCTGCTGTCCGATGCGGATCGTTGTTCCCATCGCCAGCGAGCTGACCAGCATCGTCAGAGCGTGCAGAAGCTGTGAGCCTGTTGAGACTGCGGAGATATCGGCTTTGGTCGCAAAATGCCCGACGACAAGAAGGTCCACAGCGCCGTACATCGCCTGCAGGAAAAGAGCCAGCAGGACAGGCAGCAGGAACCTGATCATCGGACCGTAAAGCGGCCCTTCTGTGAAATTGTTGGATTTGATCTGAGCCATGGATCTTAAGTCACTTTGAATACGATTTGCACATAGGACATCGTAACAAAAAAACCGGATCCAGACAACGGAAAAGCGCAGAAACCGGCATCTTGCAACGTTTTCTCATTTTATACCCGGATTTGCTTGACGAAACAGTAAACCGTGTTAAAATGATTAAGATTGTATTAATATTAAAGAAGAGACCGATTCGCAAGGAGGAAGATGAGATGGCAAATAAATGGGTGTATTTATTCACCGAAGGCAACAAAGACATGCGCGAACTGCTCGGCGGCAAAGGCGCTAACCTGGCAGAGATGACAAATCTCGGATTGCCGGTTCCGCAGGGCTTTACGATCACGACCGAGGCCTGCACACAGTACTATGAAGACGGCCGTCAGATCAATGATGAGATCAGCGGACAGATCGAAGAGTACATCGGCAAGATGGAAGAGATCACCGGCAAGAAATTCGGGGCGAAGGAGAATCCGCTTCTCGTCTCAGTCCGTTCCGGTGCCCGCGCTTCCATGCCCGGTATGATGGACACGATCCTGAACCTCGGATTAAACGAAGATGTTGTTGAGACTCTGGCAGAAAAGTCCGGCAATCCGCGCTGGGCATGGGACTGCTACCGCCGTTTCATCCAGATGTTCTCCGATGTTGTTATGGAAGTGAGCAAGAGCGAATTTGAAAAGCTGATCGATGCCAAGAAGGCAGAGAAGGGCGTTGAAAATGACGTTGACCTGACAGCGGATGATCTGAAGGATCTTGCCCATCAGTTCAAGGCAAAGTATCAGGACGCCATCGGCAGCGAATTCCCGATGGAAGCCAGAGAGCAGCTGATCGAGGCTGTCAAGGCAGTGTTCCGCAGCTGGGATAATCCGCGTGCAAATGTTTACCGCCGTGACAATGATATTCCGTATTCCTGGGGCACAGCTGTCAATGTTCAGATGATGGCCTTTGGCAACATGGGACCGACATCAGGCTCAGGTGTGGCTTTCACACGTGACCCGTCCACAGGCGAGAATAAATTCTACGCTGAGGTCCTGATGAACGCGCAGGGCGAGGATGTCGTCGCCGGTGTCCGCACCCCGATGAAGTTCGAAGCGCTCAAGGAGATCATGCCGGAGATCCATGATGAGCTTCTCGACATTGCCGACAAGCTTGAGGATCACTACCGCGATATGCAGGACATGGAATTTACGATCGAAGACGGCAAGCTCTATATGCTTCAGTGCCGTAACGGCAAGCGTACCGCCAAGGCAGCGCTCAAGATCGCCTGCGATCTCGTCAGGGAAGGTAAGATCGACAAGAAACAGGCTGTTATGGACGTTGATCCGCGTAACCTTGATTCACTTCTGCACGGCTCTTTCTCCAAGGAGACTCTGGCCGGCGCGACACTGATCGGCAAAGGCCTTCCGGCAGCACCGGGTGCAGCCTGCGGTCATATCGTACTGACAGCTGATGATGCCAAGGAAGCCGGCGAGCGCGGTGAGATGGTCGTTCTGGTTCGCCGTGAGACATCTCCGGAAGATATCGAGGGAATGAAGGCCGCGCAGGGTATCCTGACAGCCAGAGGTGGTATGACAAGTCACGCCGCTGTTGTCGCCCGCGGTATGGGCGCCTGCTGTGTAGCGGGATGCTCAGACATTGTCTTTGCAGAGGATGAGCAGAGCTTTACACTCGGCGGCAAGACTTACAAAGCTGGTGATGTGATCTCCTTCGACGGCTCGACAGGTAATATCTACGACGGCGCACTTCCGGTCAAGGAAGGCTCCATCGAGGACGAAGATTTCGCGATGATCATGGAATGGGCGGATGAGATCCGCACGATGCAGGTCCGCACAAATGCCGACACACCGATGGATGCTATGAAAGCAGTCGAGCTGGGTGCAGAGGGCATCGGCCTGTGCCGTACCGAGCACATGTTCTTTGAGGGCGACCGTATCGACGCATTCCGTGAAATGATCTGCTCCGATACACTTGAGGAGCGCGAGGAAGCGCTCGAGAAGATCGGCAAACTCCAGCAGGGTGACTTTGAGCAGCTGTACGAAGTGATGGGAACACGCCCTGTGACGATCCGTCTGCTGGATCCGCCGCTTCATGAGTTTGTCCCGACAGAAGAGGAAGACATCGAGAAGCTGGCCAAGACAAAGGGCAAGACAGTCGCCGAGATCAAAGGCATCATCGATGGCCTTATCGAGGCTAACCCGATGATGGGACACCGCGGCTGCCGTCTGACCGTCACTTATCCGGAGATCGCTGTCATGCAGACCAAAGCGATCATCCGTGCGGCCATCAAAGTCAATGCAGAGCATCCGGAGTACGAGATCGATCCGGAGATCATGGTCCCGTTGGCAGGTGATGTCAAAGAGTTCGTCTTTGTCAAGAAGATCATTGTCAAGACAGCAGACGCCGAGATCGCGGCGGCAGGCTCCGATCTGCAGTATGAAGTCGGTACGATGATGGAGATCCCGCGTGCATGTCTGACAGCTGATGACATTGCCAAAGAGGCGGCGTTCTTCTGCTTCGGAACCAACGACCTGACTCAGATGACATACGGATTCTCACGCGATGATTCCGGCAAGTTCCTCGACAGCTATTATGATGCCAAGATCCTTGAGAATGACCCGTTCGCAAAACTCGATCAGGTCGGCGTCGGCAAGTTGATGAAGATCGCAGTGGAACTCGGACGCGGCGAGAAGCCGTATCTGCACGTCGGTATCTGCGGCGAGCACGGCGGTGATCCGGCATCGGTTGAGTTCTGCAACAGCCTGGGTCTGGACTATGTTTCCTGCTCACCGTTCCGCGTGCCGATCGCACGTCTGGCAGCAGCGCAGGCAGCCATCAAGCAGGCTTAAGCAAGTATACATAACGAGTAAAAAACTGCCGCACTGGTATGTGCGGCAGTTTTTATTTACCCTGATCCTGCGCGCTGGAATGAGCGGCAGTTTTTATTTGCCCTGATCCTGCGCGCTGACGCATCATGGCTCATTCGGTTCGATGCTTTTTATCATTTGCAGATCGATCGGGAAAACGGTTCATTCTGTTCGCTTTTTTTCCAAAGTCAGGTTGGGTTGTGACGGAATGCATATATCGGCTGTTTCCGTCATACAAAAAAGGCGATAGAGCAGGCTGGGTTGTGACGAATTATCTATAATATAGGATTCCGTCATACAGAAAAGGCGTTTAGGAAGGCCGAGTTGTGACGGATTATCTAATATCAGGGAATACCGTCATACAAAAACGGCGTTCGGACTGGCTGGGTTGTGACGGAATATCTGTATCAGAGGATTCCGTCATACAGAAAAGGCGATAGGACAGGCTGAGTTGTGATGGATTATTTGAATCTGGGAATTCCGTCACACAAAAACGGTGTTCGGACATACTGAGTTGTGACGGATTATCTGTATCAGAGAATTCCGTCACATCAGGAGAGATGAAGTAGTCGGATCCAATGGTCGGAGAAATAAATCGTAGACCCCGGGGCGCGCTGCACAGAAAAAAATATGCACAGAAAAACCGACGGAGCAGGAGGCAAAGAAAAAATAAGCACAGAAAAACCGCCGGATCTGCCGGCGGTTTTGATGGGTATACGATTTAATGATCAGCTTACAGGATCCTGATCTGGCACGAGGCCATGGCCTCGATGGCGGCCGCGTGCTTTTCCGGTGTGACGCCGGCACAGCAGGCGGGATCCAGGGAGATCTGCATCTCAGGGCGTTCTGCTTTAAGCAAAAGTGTGTTAGAGATGACACAGATGTCGGTGCAAAGACCGATCACTTCCACCTCGAGTTCACCGCCCAGCTCATCATAGAGTTTGCCGACATAGTCAGCCAGTTCGGTCGATCCGAAAGTCGGTTTGTCAAAGATCATGGCTTCCGGCGCAGCTGCCGCGAGTTCCGAGCGGATCTGCCAGCCGTCGGTTCCTTCAATACAGTGCTCGACCGGAAGATTGCGTCCCTCCTGGGTCTGCAGATAGTCTTCATGGTGTGTGTCACGGGTGAAAATGACATCAGCCGGATCATATTCTGTGATCTTGGCGTGCACATTATCCACGATGCCAACTGCTTCCTGTGAGCCGAGCGCTCCGTTGATGAAATCGTTCTGCATGTCAACTACGATGAGTATTTTGCGCATGACTGCCTCCTTGTTATTCTGCGGCCAACATGTCGCCGATCATTTCAGCGATGCGGGCCATTTCGTCTGCCGGTCTGACCAGTGCGAAGCGTACATAGCCTTCCCCGTGCGGTCCGAACGCCGTACCGGGCGTTCCGATGATACCGGTCTTGTCCATCAGTTTCTCAATAAATGATACAGAAGTATAGCCTTCCGGGACGGGCAGCCAGACAAACATGGTGCCGTCTGATTTCGGTACATCCCAGCCGGCTTTTCTGAGGCCGTCGCAAAGAGCGTCGCGGCGGCGCTGGTACTCATCACACTGAGCATAGACATCATCCATCGGTCCTGTCAGAGCGGCGACGACCGCTTTCTGGATTGGATAGGGAATACCGAAGTCATATTGGCTGCGCAGGAGCTTCAGTCCGTCGACGATACTCTTGTTTCCGATCAGATAGGAAGCGCGAAGACCTGTCATGTTAAATGACTTGGAGAGCGAGAAGAACTCGACACCCACTTCTTTTGCGCCCGGCAGAGCGAGGAAGGAGAAGCCTTCCTTGCCGTCAAAGATGATATCTGAATACGCATTGTCATTGATGATAAAGAAACCGTATTTCTTTGCCAGCGCAATCATCTCCAGATACATTTTCTTCGGTGCGGACATACCGACCGGATTGGAAGGATAGGAGAGGACGATGAATTTCGTGCGCTTCAGGACATCTTCCGGAATATCGTTCATATTGGGCAGGAAACTATTTTCCCTGACAAGCGGATAATAACAGATCTCAGCATCCGCGAGGAGAGCACACGCCTCATAGATCGGATAGCCCGGATCCGGAAGAAGGACGATATCGCCCGGATTGACCATGGCCATACCCAGATGACCCATGCCTTCCTGCGTGCCGTGCACACCGGTGATCTCATCGGCGCTGATAACGGCGCCGTAGCGCGTTTTGTAATAATTCACCAGCGTCTGCAGCACCTCCGGTGTATCAGTCAGAGAGTACCGGTAATTATACGGATCGCGCATCGCCTCAGCGATCGTATCCATGATGTGCTGCGGGGGACTGAAATCGGGTGTCCCGATGGACAGATTGATCACTTCGCGCCCGGAGGCGATCAATGCGTCTTTCTTTTCATCCATGGCAGCAAAAATGCCGGTGTTAAATTTCTGCAGCCTGTCGGCTGGTTGGTAGTGCATAGTATATTCCTCCTGTTTCACAAGTATCTCTATCTTAACAAAACATGAACACGGCTTCAAGCAAACCCGCTAAACAGTTGTCAAACCGCTTATTACGACATACAATTAAAAGTGAAAATAAGGATGATCAGCGAGGGCATCATGAACGTACGAATTAAAGAAGTCTACACAGAGATCTTAAAGGAACAGTTGATACCGGCGATGGGCTGTACGGAACCGGTGTCGGTGGCGTACGGCGCGGCGAGGATGCGTGCGCTTCTGGGTGACATTCCGGAGGAGATGTACGTGCAGGTGAGCCGCAATATCATCAAGAATGCGAAGAGCGTCATTGTTCCGCATACAGGCGGATTAAAAGGAATCGAAGCAGCTGCGGCAGCCGGCGTGATCGCGGGAGATGAGACACTGGAACTGGATGTGCTGTCATCGACTCGACCGCAGCAGTATCAGGAGATCGCCGCCTATCTGAAAAAAGATGTCATCCGGGTCGAGCCTCTCTCAACAGATATCCTGTTCGATATGATCATCACCGGCGTATCAGAAGGACATCAGGCGCGTGTGCGCATCAGTGGACATCATACCTTTGTCACTTATCTGGAAAAAGACGGGGAGATCCTTCTGGACCGGCGCAAAGAGGCGGAAGAAGAGGTCATTTCCGAAGAACCGGTAAAAGAGGAAAAGCCCGCTTTGGCGGTGGTTGATATTCTGGAATATGTCAGGGAAGTTCCGCTGGAAGAGATCCGTGATGTGATCGAACGCCAGATCGGGTACAATACAGCGATTGCTGAGGAAGGGCTCCGGGGAGATTACGGAGCCAATATCGGCAAGGTGCTGCTCAAGAGCAGCGGGCCGGACCCTTCCATCAGGATCCGCGCCAAGGCAATGGCCGCAGCCGGGTCAGATGCCCGTATGGGCGGCTGCGAGATGCCGGTCATCATCGTCTGCGGGAGCGGCAATCAGGGCATCACTGCGAGCCTGCCGGTTGTCGTATACGCCAAGGCGTATCAGATCAATGATGAACAGCTCATCAGAGCGGTGGCATTATCGGACCTGATGGCGGTGCATGTCAAAGAGGGGATCGGGACCTTGTCGGCATTTTGCGGTGCCGTCTGTTCCGGATGCAGTGCGGGAGCAGGAATCGCCTATCTGCTCGGAGGAGATGACAAGCTCATCTGCCACACTTTTGTGAATGCGCTCGCGATCGTCTCAGGCATGATCTGTGACGGCGCAAAACCATCCTGCGCCGCTAAGATCGCGGCTTCGGTAGATGCCGGAATTCTCGGATATGAGATGGCTGTGGAAGGACAGGAATTCTACAGCGGAGAAGGCATTGTCACAAAGGGCATTGAAGGGAATATAAAAAACATCGGCCGGCTTGGGCGCATAGGCATGAAGCAGACCGATGAAGAGATCATGAATATTATGTTTAATCAGTCTTCCTGTTGACTGATTATTTCTTGAAACTATTGTAAGTGGCATTCCCGAGAGAGATGCCGTTGATAGCAGCCAGTTCAGTGACGGTTACGGTTTCGTAACCGTCTTCTGTTAAGTCCTGACAAATCTGATCAATCGCGTTGGCGGTCGTTTCGTGAATATCGTGCATGAGGATGATATCGCCGTCTTGTCTGCTGTCCCTGACCACTTCAATCAGACGTTCTGTATCCCGGTATTTCCAGTCGAGGGTATCCAAAGACCAGAGGATATGGGGACGGTTCATCAGAGACAGAACAGCATCTGACCATTCTCCGTAGGGCGCACGGCAGACAGTGGGCCTGACACCGGCAGCAGCCTTAACGGCCTCGTCAGTTTTATCCAGTTCTGCCTGTGCAGCCTCGGTATTCAGTTTGACTTCCGGCTCTCCGGATGCCTCTGATTCTTCAGATTCCACTTCCTCCTCTGTGATCAGACCCGGCAGACGCGCATGATCAAAAGAGTGGTTGCCGAGTTCGCATCCCAGATCCTTTTCCATTTTGACTAACGCATTTGTTTTGCCGGTGACATTTTTGCCGACGATAAAGAATGTCGCCCGGCAGTTATTCTTTTTTAAGGCTTCCAGCACGATCTTGGTCGTGTCCGCATTCGGTCCGTCATCGAATGTCAGCGCGACATGTTTTTTGTCCGGATTATAGGTGACAACTGACGATGATGTGATATAACCTGACTGCGTGGTATCGCCCTGCTTGTAGGATGCGTAATACCATCCGCTCTTGGACTTTTGGAGTGTCAATTTAGCGGAGAAGGGCAGTGTGAGGACAGCGGCTGAATCTGAGATCGCCCTCTTGTACAGAGGGACATCATGTGCTTTGACAGCAGCAGTCAGCGCTTTGGCGAGCGGTTTGAAACCGTCTGCGTAGACCGGCTCGCTCCAGTAAGAATAGTAGGCTCTGTCACCGACCTCCATATAGGTTCGGATCCGGACAAAATAAGCGCCGTCAGGTTTGTCCTTTGTGATGACAGCAGACGTCTTGGAAGCGTCGCTGACAATATCGATCTTACTGTCCCTGCGGAATTTGTCGTCAAATCCATACTGCAGCTGATAGCCTGTAATCTGGTCACGCATGGACGGCCATTTCACTTTGATCTCTGTATCGGACTCCTCGGAATCTTCCAAATAGGTTCTTTGCGGAATGATTTCAAAATTCGCTGAGATATTTCCGGTGTAGTTTCCTTTTCCGGCGGCAGTCACCGTAGCCAGTCCGACATTGGTATTGTCCTCAAGGGAGACATCATAGTCTTTTTTTGCTCTCAGTTTTTTTTCGCCGGACTTTACCGTGGTTACAGGCACGATGGCCTGACCGGTGTATTGTTCTGTGGGGATGACACTGATAGACTCGAGCGGAGCGGGCGCCACGGTAAACGGGATCTTTACACCGCCTCTATAGCGGTTGATCCCTGTGACGATGATCTCAGCCTCACCGGCATTGATATTGTTGCGGTATTCAACTTTGTAGTCGATTCTTTCTTTGAGCGTATGGGTTCTGTTGGTGATTTTGTCTTTTCGGACAACTTTGACAGGAGGACATATCGCTTCGCCGGTGTAGACCTCACTTTTTGAGACCATAAACCGGCTGGTTTTAATGTCCATCTTTCTGAAGACAAAGAAATACAAAACTGCAGCAGCAACCGCTGCAATTGCAATCGCAGTGATCACGATGATGCGCTTCTTTTTCATTGGTTCCCCTTTTAATTACAGATCACTCTTGCGAAGCGACATATTTGCGTTCTGGTACGCCGGCTGATCAGTCACCTCTTCACCGAACCAGTACGGCGGGTCGAAGGCGCGCGCTTCTTCCTCTGAAACAAACTCAATTTCCGCCATGACAAGCGGTTCCAAATCTTCTTTGAAGACGTCCAGCTCACAGACCAGCCCGTCCGGATCATCGTCCATCGGAATTATATACCGGTCTTTCTTGATCAGACGGCCTTCAACCTTGCTCAAAAGATGCCGGTAGGCATCCCCGCTGATCAGGAGATTGAGTTCTTCGCGCGCCATGAGACCTTTGCCCTTACAGGTTAAGGTGTAACGCATTTTCATCGGCGTTGAAGAGATGGGAGAAGAGAAGATAGACGTAAGCTCTTTAACCCCCGTGTCTTCACGCGAAATCTTCATGGCTTCACTTCTTATCCGGATGACCGGATCAATCGAGATATACCCCTGCGTGATGTGGATGACCTCAAACTCCCCAAGGTCAAAAGGCAGGTAATTGACTAGAAATTTGCGTTCGATTTCCATAGTTTTACTCCCCCGTTGATTTATTATAACACGAACGTATCTAAAGGGGATAGAGTTCTTTGTTATTTTCGAAAACAACTCGTAAATTTTGTGAAATAGGACACGTACCAAAATTTTTGTGATATACTAAAAATGTTTTAATGGGTTTTGATGGAGGAGTATACGCAAAACCCTGAACAGGAGGATT
>JAFWDW010000083.1 GCA_017515965.1 Lachnospiraceae bacterium | reverse complement strand
GGGGCAGGTGCTTGACCTCTCCAAGTTTGTCAGCGAGCAGCATTTTACACAGCCGCCGCCTCATTTTACAGAGGCATCGCTGGTAAAGGCGCTGGAGGAAAATGGGATCGGAAGGCCGAGTACGTACGCGCAGACAATCTCTACAATTCTGCAGCGGCGCTATATTACGAAAGAAAAGAAGAATCTGTATATTACGGAAATCGGACAGATTGTCAACGACATCATGTGCAAATCGTTTCCGGGGGTCGTGGATATCGGTTTTACTGCCCGGATGGAAGAACAGCTTGATGAAGTGGCAGATGGCAAGCTCCCCTGGAAAGATGTGCTGAGGCATTACTGGCCGCCTTTGAAAGAGGAAGTTGAGAAGGCGCAGAAGGAGCTGGAACACGTCAAGCTTGACGATGAGCAGACCGATGTGATTTGCGATAAATGCGGCCGCCGTATGGTGATTAAATACGGACCGCACGGCAAGTTCCTGGCATGTCCCGGATTCCCGGAATGCCGCAACACGAAACCTTATCTGGAAAGAATCGGTGTGCAGTGTCCGCAGTGCGGTGCCGAAATCGTCCGCAAAAAGACGCGCAAAGGCAGAGTGTATTATGGCTGTGAGAACAATCCCGAATGTGATTTTATGTCATGGCAAAAACCGATTTCTCAAAAGTGCCCGCGCTGCGGCGGTTATATGATTGAGAGAGGACAGTATTACTTATGCCATGATTCAGCGTGCGGTTATCGTGAAAAGAAGAAAAAGGAGGAATGACTATGAAGGATATTCAATTACTCGACAAGACGAGACAGATTGAGAAACTTCTTCGGGACAACAGAAAAGCCAAGGTATCGTTTGTCGATATCTGTGCCATTCTGTCCGATGTGCTTTCCTCTAATACATTGGTTTTAAGCCGCAAGGGGAAAGTCCTCGGTAAGGGGCAGATCAAGAGCGTTCCTGAGCTCCGAGAGTATCTGGATGTGGATACAGGCAGTTTTATCAATGAGACTTTTAACAATCGTCTCTTAAGCGTTCTGTCGACACAGGAAAATGTAAACCTTCTTACTCTGGGGTTCACAGAAGATCCTGCGGACAGATGTTCCGCCATGGTGACGCCGGTTTTCATCGGAGGAGACCGGCTCGGCACGCTGATGCTTTATCGTGAGGACAATATGTACGATATCAGCGAGATCATCCTGGCTGAGTACGGATCTACGGTTGTCGGCCTGGAGATGGTACGTGCCCTCGCGGAGGAGCATGCGGAAGAGCAGAGGAAGGAACGTGTCGTTGAAGGCGCTATGGATGCTCTTTCACAATCTGAATTGCGCGCGGTCAAGCATATCGTTGAGGAACTGGACGGATATGAAGGGGTGCTGGTTGCGAGCAAGATCGCTGACCGCGTGGGGATCACGCGTTCTGTCATCGTCAATGCGCTGCGCAAACTGGAAAGTGCAGGCGTGATCATTTCCCGTTCATCCGGCATGAAGGGAACTTATATTCGTATTGTCAACGAGTATCTGTTTGATGCTCTTGAGAGCAGAGAGATAGAAGGATAATTATGTTTGAGAACGACAAAGCCGTCATCCGGGTCGAAGAATGTTTTCTTGAGGGAGGCGATCCCGATATGCGGGACCACGACTGCAAAGTATTGACCTGCAGTCCGGAAGAAGATGACATTAAACTGCTTCTATATGAAGATGACATTACTGTGATATCGCTGGATTGTATTTATTTATGCCGTATCGACAGTGAAGAAGGACCGGTTTACAGCCGTATTACATTCTATAAACGTTTTCTCAACAAGCTGGGATGCGTGATCTGTGCACGCATTAACAGCGGCTTTACAAAAAAGGTGTAAAGCGGTTGACAAACAAATCATAGGGTGTTATGGTATAGACATAGCGTATTAGCACTCTAAGTAATAGAGTGCTGACAAATAGAAGAGCAATAAAGGAGGAAGTAAAATGAAATTAGCGCCTTTGGGAGACAGAGTTGTTTTAAAGCAGCTGGAAGCAGAAGAGACGACAGCATCCGGCATCGTGATTCCGGGCAAAGAGAAAGAACTGCCGCAGCAGGCTGAGGTTCTTGAAGTAGGTCCCGGCGGTATGGTCAACGGTGAGGAAGTTAAGATGGAAGTTGCTAAGGGCGATCGTGTAATTTATTCCAAATATGCCGGCACAGAGGTCGAAGTCGATGGCGAGAAAGTCATCATCGTCCGCCAGGCTGACATTTTGGCTGTTTTAAAATAAGTTCTTAGAGTAACAGATTCAGGAGGCAAATTAGAATGGCAAAAGAGATTAAATACGGAGAAGAAGCAAGAGCGGCATTAGAGTCTGGCGTTAACCAGCTCGCAGATACAGTCCGCGTCACTCTCGGACCTAAAGGACGCAATGTCGTATTGGATAAATCATTCGGTTCACCGCTTATCACAAATGACGGTGTGACAATCGCAAAAGAGATCGAACTGGAAGATGCTTTTGAAAATATGGGGGCTCAGCTCATCAGAGAAGTGGCTTCCAAGACAAACGATGTCGCCGGTGACGGAACTACAACCGCTACCATTCTGGCACAGTCAATCGTTCATGAAGGCATGCGCAATCTTGCAGCAGGCGCCAATCCAATCATTCTTCGTAAGGGCATGAAGAAGGCGGTCGACGCGGCTGTTGAGTCGATCAAAGAGCAGAGCAGCAAAGTCAGCGGAAAAGATCAGATCGCACGAGTTGCAGCGATTTCCGCAGGCGATGATACGGTCGGCGAGATGATCGCTGATGCGATGGAAAAGGTATCCGGTGACGGTGTCATCACGATCGAAGAGTCGAGGACTATGCATACAGAGCTCGATCTGGTCGACGGTATGCAGTTTGACCGCGGCTATGTTTCCGCTTACATGGCTACTGATATGGAAAAGATGGAAGCGGTTCTTGATGATCCGTACATCTTGATCACAGATAAGAAGATCTCCAATATCCAGGATATCCTCCCGCTCCTTGAGCAGATCGTAAAACAGGGCGCTAAGCTCCTTATTATCGCTGAGGATGTCGAGGGCGAGGCTCTGACAACACTGATCGTCAATAAGCTGCGCGGCACATTTAATGTTGTGGCAGTGAAGGCTCCGGGATACGGCGAGCGCCGCAAAGAGATGCTGAAAGATATCGCGATCCTGACCGGTGGTCAGATGATCTCTGATGATCTCGGCCTTGATCTCAAAGAGACGACTATGGATGATCTCGGACGTGCGAAGTCTGTGAAGGTCCAGAAAGAGAATACAGTCATCGTCGATGGCGCAGGCAGCAAAGAGGCGATTAAAGACCGCGCTGCACAGCTCAAGTCACAGCTTGAGACCACAACATCCAAGTTTGATAAAGAGAAACTGCAGGAGCGCCTTGCGAAACTTGCAGGCGGCGTAGCGGTTATCCGCGTCGGTGCTGCAACAGAGACAGAGATGAAGGAAGCCAAGCTTCGTATGGAAGATGCCCTGAACGCAACACGCGCAGCTGTTGAGGAAGGTGTCGTGGCAGGCGGCGGAAGCGCATACATCCACGCTGCACAGGCAGTCAAGGCTGTTGCTGATGAGCTTGACGGAGATGAGAAGACAGGCGCTATGATCCTCCTGAAGGCACTCGAAGCTCCGCTTTATCATATCGCACACAATGCCGGTATGGACGGCTCCGTCGTTGTCAACCATGTCCAGAATGAAAAAGCAGGCATGGGCTATGACGCGCTTACCAACCAGTATGTTGACATGATGAAAGCAGGCATCCTCGATCCGGCCAAGGTTACCCGTTCTGCGCTGCAGAATGCAACCAGCGTTGCCAGCAGCCTTCTGACAACAGAGTCTTGTGTCGCCAACATCAAAGATGAGACAGCGGCAGCAGCTGCTGCAGCAGCCGCAGGCGGCATGGGCGGCATGATGTAACAAAAATATTGTCGTAAAACGAACGCCCGCTCCGTGTTTACACGGAAGCGGGCTTTTGTTTTAATGACATGCCATGATAAAAAGGATCTCATACTCTCACATAATGCTGCAGAGAGAATTCCTTGGCGATCCCTTTTAACTGCATCGATACCAGCGTATTAGTCAAGACTGCCGGCTCCAGTCCTGTCAGCAGCTCCAGTTCACTGAGTTTTACCGGTGTGTCGGATAAATACGGGAACACCTTTTCCTCAGATTCTGTCATCGCAGGCAACTCAGCTTCCTTATTTAAAGACAGGTGTTTACACTGCTTCTTACCGAGATCAGCCAACAATTCTTCCGTCGACATGACGATCTTCGCACCCTGTTCGATCAGCCTGTGACAGCCTCTGCTGAGCAGACTGTCAACAGGCCCCGGCATGGCATAGACATCGCGTCCCTGTTCCAGAGCGAAATCAGCTGTGATAAGAGATCCGCTCCTCTCGCGTGCCTCAATGACGATC
>JAFWDW010000082.1 GCA_017515965.1 Lachnospiraceae bacterium | reverse complement strand
CTGAAACAGATTCTCATCACTCAGCTTGTCGATATGGTCTGCGATATACTGCTGTGTATCCGACATCAGAAAGACGGCAGGTGTTTTCTCGCTTAATTCCTTAAAGATCGATTCAGCCTTCTCATACTGTCCGTCCGATGCAGCGCAAAGTGCTTCCTCGATGCGCTTTTTATCATCTTCTTCCACCTCATTTTTCGGGACATGGAAGATATAGATCCCGTCCCGGGCACCCGGGGCGAAATTCATCTCACTATGATCATCCTGCGGCAGAGAGAAGTTTTCCGGAAGCTCACCGTTCTCGATATGTTCGCGGATGTACTGCAGAATGGGTTTTTCGGTTTTTGTAGCGTTCTTTTTCGGCATGGGGTATCCTTTCGTGTTTTGTTTCAAATCAGCCGAGAACTATTTTACAGGATTACAGGATGCCCCGCAAGGGGAGAAGCGCTTGATTTCTTTCTTGCCAGCACGGTAAAATGCAGGTGAGAATATTTATGTGAATCATGGGGGCTGAATGGAGGATCGTATGAAACAGTATATCGTAGACGCCTTTACAGATAAGCCTTTCGCCGGCAATCCGGCCGCCGTCTGTCTGATGGACAAATGGCCGTCCGATGAAGCGATGATGAAGCTGGCAATGGAGAATAATCTGTCCGAGACGGCTTTTATCGTCAAAGAGGATCAGGGGTATCATCTGCGCTGGTTCACTCCCGGAACAGAGGTGGAGCTGTGCGGGCATGCGACGCTTGCCTCTTCATTTGTCATCCTGAATTATGTGGAACCTGAAGCGGACAAGGTGCAGTTCCGGACGGTCAGCGGTCTTCTGACTGTCGTTCGGAAAGGAGATCTGTATGAGATGGATTTCCCCACTTATGAATTGACGGAGATCCCGGTGACGGAAGACATGGAGCGTGCGTTCGGCGTCCGGCCTGTGAAAGCGGTGCTGGGTCTTGATCTGATCTGTGTGTTTGAGTCGGAGGAAGATGTACGCGCGATGCAGCCGGATCAGGCGCTTTTGATGAAGATCGAAGGCCGCATCCAGAATGCAACGGCGCGGGGGTCAGAGACGGACTGTGTCTCCCGCAGTTTCTGTCCAAAAATCGCGGTGCCCGAAGATCCGGTATGCGGTTCGGCACACTGCCAGATAGCGGATTACTGGTCGCAGGAGTTGGGCCAGAAAAAGATCCTGGCTTATCAGGCCTCGAAGCGCGGAGGGTATCTGCACTGTGAGCTGCAGAAGAACGGACGGATCCGTTTGAGCGGTGCGGCAGTGCTGGTAGCGGTCTCCGACATCGTTGTAGATTTATAGAAAAGCATTTCAATAAAGAGTTTTATCAGATCTTCTCCGGCGCTGTAGGCCGGAGAAGTTTTTTGTGAAATGGCACTTGCTTTTTGAGTGAAACAGTGTATAATGATCTATATGAGACGAAGTGTCTCATATAGAAAGGAGTGCCTGATGCGTTCTAAAAACCCGGCTGTGATGGAGAAGATCAGATCGTTCGTCGACATGCATTACCGCGAGCATCATACGGTACCGTCAGTCAGGACAGTTGCCGAAGCCACCGGCGTGGCGCGCGCGACAGTCCAGCGGTATCTGACCGCGATGGAGGAGAGCAGCGTGATCAGAAAGTGCGCGACAGGATATTTTTCAGCGCCGATCGTCGGCTCGATCCGCTGCGGTGACCCGGAGAGCGAGCAGGAGCAGGTTGAGGAGTATGTCAGTCTGCCGGAGTCGATCTTTGGCAAGGGAGGATGTTATCTGCTTCGCGCGCAGGGCGATTCGATGACAGATGCCGGGATCGAGGAGGGAGACCTGCTGGTGATCCGCATGCAGCAGGACGCGCGCGTCGGTGATATCGTGGTCGCGCTGGATCAGGAGCAGCAGAACACGCTCAAGCGCTATGGCGGGCGCAGCAAAGAGACCGGAAAGTTCCGCCTGGAGTATATGAATGAAGAGCGCTATCCCGGAGAGGTGATCGAAGTTCCGGAATTTACTGTGCAGGGCGTAGTCAGACACATCATCAAATCTCTGTAAATAAGGGGGACATGGAGAGGCGTACGCGGGTCCGGGAAACCGGGCCTGCGCCTGTCTCATCCGCACAGGGGAAGCAATGAACAAACAACGCACCTATTTCTGTATTGACATGAAATCTTTCTACGCTTCGGTCGAGTGCGCGGAGCGCGGTTTAAATCCGTTCGAGACCAATCTCGTGGTAGCCGATCCGTCGCGCGGACGCGGCGCGCTGTGTCTGGCGGTCTCACCGAAGCTTAAAGCCCAGGGCATCGGCGGACGGGCCCGTCTCTATGAGATCCCCAAGAATATCACTTATATTGCGGCGCTGCCGCAGATGAAGCTGTATGTTGAGTACGCGGCTGATATCTACGAGATGTATCTGGATTATTTTGATCCGGCCGATATCCATGTCTATTCCATCGATGAGTCGTTTATCGATGTGACGGATTATCTGGACCTTTACCATATGAGCGCGAAAGAACTTGCCAAAAAGCTGATGGACGAGATCGCATCGCGCTTTCATATCCCCTCGACAGCCGGGATCGGGACGAATCTGTTTCTTGCAAAAGTGGCACTCGATATCACGGCCAAGCACGCACCGGATCACATGGGCGTTCTGACGGAAGAGACGTTCAGACAGACGCTCTGGGAGCACAAGCCGATCACAGATTTCTGGCATATCGCGAAAGGCACACAAAAGCGTCTGGACAAACTGGGCATCCAAACCATGCGCGGTATCACGCAGATGCCACAGGAGATTTTATACAAAGAGTTCGGGATCGATGCTGAACTGCTGATCGATCATGCGTGGGGGAGAGAGACCTGCCGTATGGAAGATATTAAGAATTACAGGAGCAAAAGCCATTCGGTCTCCTTCTCGCAGATCCTGCCCTATGATTACAGCTTTGAGCGTGCGCGTGTGGTCATGAGAGAGATGATCTTAAACGGCTGTCATGAGCTGATGAAGCGGGGCGTGATTTCTAAAAAAGTATGGATCGGGATTATGTACACACACAATGCGCTGCCTGCAGCGCACGGGCATGTCAACCTGATGGATGCGACAGCGCTGTACTCTCTGATGGAG
>JAFWDW010000081.1 GCA_017515965.1 Lachnospiraceae bacterium | reverse complement strand
TCTTACTTTGGCTATCATAAAGACTCGTTTATCGTCGAAGCCAGCATCCCGCGTTTCGGTTCCGGCGAAGCGAAAGGTATCATCCGCGAATCTGTGCGCGGCAAAGATCTCTACCTGCTGGTGGATGTCTGCAATTACAGTGAGACCTACAGCATGAACGGAAAGATCAACCAGCTCTCGCCTGATGATCATTACCAGAATGTGAAGCGTGTGATTGCGGCGATCGGGGGCAAGGCAAGACGTATCAACGTCATCATGCCGTTCCTCTATGAGTCCCGTCAGCACAAGAGAGCCGGCCGCGAATCCCTGGACTGCGCGATGGCGCTTCAGGAACTGACCTCTCTCGGTGTAGAAAACATCATCACATTTGACGCGCATGACCCGCGCGTACAGAATGCGATCCCCCTCTCCGGTTTTGAGACTGTCTCTCCGACATACCAGTTTATCAAGACACTGCTGGAAAATGTGGATGACCTCATTATTGACGCCGATCACATGATGGCGATCAGCCCGGATGAAGGCGCGACCAGACGTGCAATAGATCTGGCCAATATGCTCGGTCTGGACATGGGTATGTTCTACAAACGCCGCGACTATTCACGCGTTGTCGACGGGCGCAATCCGATCATCGCCCATGAGTTCCTGGGAAGCAATGTTGAGGGAAAAGACGTGATCATTATCGACGATATGATCTCATCTGGTGAAAGCATGCTCGATGTAGCGCGTCAGCTCAAAGACCGAAAGGCAAAACGCATCTTTGCTTTCGCAACTTTCGGACTCTTTACCAGAGGTCTGGATGCCTTTGATAAGGCAAATGCAGAGGGAATAATCGACGGTGTGATCACAACGAATCTGGTCTATCAGACACTGGATCTGCTTCGCCGTCCGTATTATTACAACTGCGATATGAGCAAATACATCGCATTGATCATCGATATCCTCAATCACGATGGATCCCTGAGCGAGATCCTCTCCCCGGTTGCAAGGATGCGGATGCGTGTCGAGGAATACAAAAAGGCACACGGACAGTTGTAATCAACATGATTAATCTCAATAAAAAAGCACACGGATTCGGATCACCCGTCTCCGTGTGCTCTTTATTTTGTTTCTTGGTAAATTATTTCATTTCTCCACTGGCAAGTTCTGTGCTACCGTGCATCACCTTTACATTGATCTTTTCCTGAGAGAGATCAGGCGGGCTTAGATCCAGTGAACCGTTACCGATACTGATACTCTTAAAAGTGCCGCTGTACGCCCATTCATCGTGGAGAGATACTTCAGCCGTATACATCTTTCCCGGCTCCACCGCCCCCAGATCATGCGTGTGTTTGGCTGAGCCTTCAAACTTCTCATTGTCGATGTCCGAGTAAAACTCAAGCATGACGGCATCATACTCCTTATCGAAACTGACCTCGGCTTTTACCACATCGCCGTCCATCTTGACGCTGTGTACCGCCATCGTGTTCAGATCCGGACCTTTTGCTTTACCCGCATCGGATCCCGAACCGCCCCCACAACCTGTCAGAATCAGGCACAGTACTGCCGTTATCAGTAATAACACTCTTTTCATGATCCCATCACCTCCTGAGATCATTATACAGAATTACATTTATGATTGAAAGTAAAAATCTCAGGCTGCACTTATGTGCATCTTGTTAGCCAGCATACTGATCACCGCATAAAGCGGTTTGTACAGCAGAAGCGCTGCCAGTGTATTGCCGGCAAAGTGCGCGATGTCAAATGAGATACCGGCCAGGAAGAAAGAAATACCGGCGCCCGGTCCTCCGATCAGGAATGTCGGTATCGAACAGAGCAGACCAAATGAAAGGCCGAACAGGCTGGTCACTAACGCGCAGACCGGTACAGAATCCTTGTTCTTCGTCAGAATCGACACCAAAACCAGGATATCCCAGACATACAGATACGTGATCCACCAGATCGTAAAGCCGTAGATCAGTCCTTCGATCAGCACGAACACATATACCGGAATCAGCGCCTTTTTGCCGAAGACTTTTGCGTAGATATAAACCAGAAGCGAGACCACTTCGACGTTGGGCAGGGAAGACAGTGCAAACTGCACCACCACCAGAATCGCGCCCAAAAACGCAAATACCACCATTTCCTGAGTCTTTTGCTGCACAGCCTGCTCCCTTAAGTTTTACCAGCCTGTTGTCAGCGCAAGTTCAAATGTATCACCGTCATTGACCGGCGTCTCGTCAACACCTTTCTGGGCCATCTCGCCGTTCACGGACACTTTCCACCACTGTTGCTGACTGTCATCAGCCGTCTCGCCGTCGACCGTTGTGACAAACAGTCCTGTCTCAGATTCCTGGCCTTCTGCCAGCTTCTCTTCGCGCAGGACATCTCCGAAGTTCTCTGCGTTGGTCTCATATTCGAAATCTTTCGAAGTACCGTCAGCGTGGATGACAGTGACCGTGATCTTCTTTCCTGCAGCTTCAGGTGCCGGCTCAGACTCTTTTGCCTTCTTCTTTCCGCAGCCGCAGAACATAGCGGCGACAGTCGTCAGGACCAACAGAAAAACAAGTAACTTTTTGACCTTCATAAAAATACCTCCTTTGTTGCGCCCACTCAAATAAAACGGGCGCGGCAAAGAAGGCTGCCGCCCGATCAGGAATGAAACTCTCTGCTTTGAATGGAAGCGCTGGTCAACACAGGCAGGCATTCTGACTGCGAAGAGCTGGGCTCTTCTCACAGTGGCCTCACCGCTCGTGATTTTCACACGATTTCCCTGTCCCGTGCCGGTTTCAAGTATCTGTTTGTTAAGTTCAGTATAGCACATTTTGGAAAGAAAATACTTCAGAGATTGAAAAGACTCCGCCTGAAGCGGAGCCTTTTCTTTGGTCATCTCATAATACCCAACACAGAAACGGTAAAGGAAGGACTTTTGGTTACGTTGGTTATGTGAATTGGTTATGTGAGTCGGTTACAAAAGGGGACGTTTCTGTGTTATTAGTTAGCATATGCTAACTATAAGCCCTATCCGAAGTTTTGTCAATAGGTTTTTTAAAATTTCCTAGTATTTTACTAATATTTGTTTCGTGGTATACTTGAGACGCTATGATAAGAGATCTGATCAAAAAAGCAGACCTGATCCTGCTTGCCGTTCTGCTGATCGCGGGACTGGCGGCAAGCTTTGCCCTCGCGCGCTCCGGCACGGGCGGCGGACAGGTCACGATCAAAAGCGCGGGAAAGAAGATCGGCACTTATTCTCTGAAAGAGAACCGCACGCTCCTCATCACTAAAGACGGACATATATTTGACTGCGACGGGACTGATTCACAGGGCGAGACCGGTTATAACATCCTGCAGATCCGGGACGGAAAGGCTGATATGATATCAGCAGATTGTCATAATCATGACTGTGTGAATCACAGACCGATCAGCAAGGACGGTGAGAATATTATCTGTCTGCCGCATAAGATCGTCATACAGATTGAAAAAGAAAAGGGGGATGACGGCTATGACTCGCTCGCAAAATAGCCCTGCGCGCCGCGTCGCCACTCTCGCTCTTCTCACGACGCTGGCCCTGATGTTTTCTTATATAGAATCCCTGCTTCCTGCCCCGGGACCGCCCGGGGTCAAGCTCGGTATAGCCAACATTGTGGTCGTGATCGTCCTGTACCGTCTCGCAGCACCGGAGGCCGCCGCGGTCAATCTTCTGCGTGTGGCTCTGGCAGGGCTCCTCTTTACAGGTCTGTTCGGTGCTCTCTACTCTGCAGCCGGCGCCTGCCTGAGTCTGATCGGTATGATCCTGCTGAAAAAGACAAAACTCTTCAGCATGGTCGGTGTCAGCATGGCCGGAGGCGTACTGCATAATTTAGGGCAGCTTTTCGTCGCTGCCCTGTTAGTTGAAGAAACTGCTGTATTCTATTATTTTCCGCTGCTGCTCTTTTCCGGCATCGCCAGCGGGATCCTCACCGGCCTGATCGCAGCACTGGTCTCATCTAAACTGCCCCGAGATCTGCTTTGATCTCATCAACCTTATCCAGTTCTTCCCACGGGAATCCGGCATCTGTACGGCCAAAATGACCGTAGGCCGCCGTTGCCGCATAGATCGGACGGCGCAGATCGAGCGTTTCAATGATCGCCGCCGGGCGTAAATCAAAACGTTTCTTAATTAACTCTAATATTTTCTTATCTGAGATCTTGCCGGTTCCGAACGTGTCGACTGAGATCGATACCGGATTGGCTACACCGATCGCGTAGGCCAGCTGTATTTCCAGTCTCTTTGCCACCCCGGCCGCAACAAGGTTCTTGGCCACATACCGCGCTGCGTAGGCCGCGGAGCGGTCCACTTTGGTGCAGTCTTTACCGGAGAAGGCTCCACCGCCGTGACGGGCCATCCCGCCGTAAGTATCGACAATGATCTTGCGTCCGGTCAGTCCCGAATCACCCTGCGGGCCTCCCACGACAAAGCGTCCTGTCGGATTGACCAGATAAGTCGTCTGCTCATCCACCATATCAGCGGGCAATACCTTTTCAAAAACATGCTTTCTGATATCCGCTGCCAGCTCCTCCTGCGACACATTCGGATTGTGCTGTGCGGAAAGAACGACGGCGTCGATACGCACCGGTTTCCCATCATCATACTCGACGGTCACCTGCGATTTCCCATCCGGTCTGAGATAAGGGATCGTACCGTCTTTGCGGACCTTTGCCAGCTGGCGGCACAGCTTATGCGCCATCATGATCGGATACGGCATATACTCGGGCGTCTCGTCCGTTGCATACCCGAACATCATGCCCTGATCCCCGGCACCGATCGAATGATCGTCCTGTGAATCATTGACTCCCTGCGCAATATCCGGCGACTGCTCATCGATCGCCGTCAGCACCGAGCATGTCTCTGCGTCAAAACCGTACTTGCTTCTGGTG
>JAFWDW010000080.1 GCA_017515965.1 Lachnospiraceae bacterium | reverse complement strand
GTTACAAACTGCTTGAGGAGCGCCGCGATCACGCAAATGATGATGACAGACGGTGAGATCACACCAAGTGTCGCGACAATGGAACCCTTGGTTTTACGCATTTTACAGCCAATGTAGGTGGCTGAGTTGACCGCGATGATACCGGGTGTGCACTGACTGATCGCGTACAGATCGAGCAGCTCATCGTCCTCGACCCAGTGATAGCGCTCAACGCACTCGCGCCGGAACATGGGAAGCATCGCCAGTCCGCCGCCAAAGGTCAGGATGCCTATGCGGAAAAAAGCTGTGTATAGCTGCCACAGAGAGGTTGGTTTTTTCTCTCCGGATGATGCCATTTTAAGTCCTCCAATTCCATTTTTTATGATAACTGAAAGGGTGGGGTAAAGCAAGGCGGACAGGGCCGGTGAATTTAATGAAACTTTTACAAATCTTTGTTGACAAAGAACCGGCAGAGGTGTATCTTATAGATAGAATATTAGCACTCGATATATTTGAGTGCTAATAATAAGAAAAACAAAGCGCGCTTAATCATAGAAACCGCAGATATACACGGCGGACACACAGAAAGAACCCGGGACTATGGCAAATAATAATGAAATCGAGATGACACAGGCAAGGCTCAGCGAGCTTTCTGAGCGCAAGACGAAGATCCTCTACGCGATCATCAAGGATTATCTTGAAACCGGTGAACCGGTCGGATCGCGTACGATCTCCAAGAAGACCGACCTGAACCTAAGCTCAGCGACGATCCGCAATGAGATGAGTGATCTGGTCGAGATGGGCTATATCGTTCAGCCGCATACATCGGCGGGACGTATTCCGACGGATAAAGGATATCGTTTCTATGTCGATATGCTGATGCAGGATAAGATACAGGAAGTCGAGGAACTCAAAGAGTCGATACTGGAAAAGGGTGAGCGGCTCGATCAGGTGTTGCAGCAGGCAGCTAAGCTTCTGGCGAACAACACTAATTACGCGACGATGATCTCATCGCCCATGCAGCAGCAGAACAGACTGAAATTCATCCAGCTTTCACGTATTGACGAGGAGCATCTGGTAGCGGTCATCGTTCTGGGCGGCAATGTGATCCGCAATAAGATCATCCCGGTGGATGATGAGATCACCGACGAGACACTACTCAAGCTTAATATGCTGCTCAATACGAACTTAAACGGCATGTCGATCGAGCAGATCAATCTTGGCATGATCGCCAAGCTCCGCGAGGAGGCCGGGATTCACAGCGAAGTCATCCGCGATGTGCTCTCAGCGGTCGAGAGTGTCATGGAGATCGACACGGCCGATATGGAGATCTACACGAGCGGCGGTGCAAACATTTTCAAATATCCTGAACTGACAGCCGGAGAAAACGCCCAGGAGATCATTCAGACACTGGAAGAGAAACAGCAGCTTCAGGAAATCGTCGCCCACACGATGACAGATGAGAACAACAAAGGCATTCAGGTCTATATCGGTCAGGAGACACCGGGAACCGGCATGAAGGACTGCTCGCTGGTGACGGCGACATACGAACTCGGCGACGGAATGCAGGGAACGATCGGTATTCTCGGTCCGAAGCGTATGGATTACGAACACGTACTTAAATCTCTGACACGTTTAAAGTCGGAGCTTGACAATATATTTAAAACAGAAGACAGATCAAGAAAGGGAGTATAACCCTGCAGTAAGGGGGGATACAAATGGCAAGAAAGAAAAACAAAAAGGAAAAAGAGGATATGATCAGAATCGAAGGCGAAGACGAGATCAAAACAGCTGCGGAAGAGGAGACTGAAGAAGTCCTTAAAGAACCCGCAGAAGAAACAGAGGCCCAAGAGCCGGAAGATATTCAGGAAGAAGCCGGAGAAGACAGTCCGGAAGTTGAACCGGAAGAGACAGATGATGAAGTAAGTTCCGAAGAGACTAAAGAGGCTGAAGAAGAACCTGAAGAAGAGCCGGAAGACAGTAAGAAACCCAGAAAGTTCGGCCGCAAAAAAGATAAGAGGGACGAACAGATCGCAGAGCTCCAGGATAAGGTCACACGCCAGATGGCGGAGTTTGACAATTTCCGTAAACGCAGCGAAAAAGAAAAAGCAGCAATGTATTCGATGGGCGCGCGTGATGTGCTCGAGAAGATGCTGGAAGTCCTGGACAATTTTGAGCGCGGTTTCGATGCAGTCGAGGAAGACGATCAGGATGACGCCTTTGTGCAGGGCATGCAGATGGTTTACAAACAGATGCTGGAAGCCCTTGAGAAACTCGGTGTAAAGCCGATCGAGGCAGTGGGCCAGCCGTTTGATCCGAATTATCACAACGCTGTCATGCATGAGGATAATGAAGAAGCCGGAGAAAACGAAGTCGTGGCGGAGTTCCAGAAAGGATATATGTATCACGATGATGTCATCCGGCACAGTATGGTTAAGGTAACCAATTAAGCCCTGACGGGTTTGGACAGACCGCAGTATAAAACAGTAAACAATCGAGTTAGTCAGTTGAAATAATAGGAGGAAGCAATCATGAGTTCAGAAAAAATTATCGGAATCGATTTGGGGACAACAAACAGTTGTGTAGCAGTTATGGAAGGTGGACAGCCCACCGTTATCACGAACACGGAAGGTATCCGCACAACACCGTCAGTCGTTGCGTTCACAAAGAACGGTGAGCGTCTGATCGGCGAGCCGGCAAAGCGTCAGGCCGTTACCAATGCGGATAACACGATCTCTTCCATCAAGAGAAAGATGGGCTCTGACGAGAAGGTCACGATCGATGGCAAGAAGTATTCACCGCAGGAGATTTCCGCGATGATTCTGCAGAAGCTTAAGGGCGATGCAGAGAGCTATCTCGGCGAGAAGGTTACGAAGGCTGTCATCACTGTTCCGGCATATTTCAATGACGCACAGCGTCAGGCAACCAAGGACGCCGGCAAGATCGCCGGTCTTGAGGTCGAGCGTATTATCAACGAGCCGACTGCGGCAGCGCTGGCTTACGGCCTCGACAACGAGAAAGAACAGAAGATCATGGTCTATGACCTTGGCGGCGGTACATTCGATGTATCGATCATTGACATCGGCGACGGTGTTATCGAAGTACTCTCAACAGCAGGCAACAACCGCCTCGGCGGCGATGACTTCGATCAGAAGATCACCGACTATATGCTTGCTGATTTCAAAGCCAAGGAAGGCGTGGATCTGTCCAATGATAAGATGGCACTCCAGAGATTGAAGGAAGCGGCTGAGAAAGCCAAGAAAGAGCTTTCCACAGCGACCACAACCAATATCAACCTGCCGTTTATCACTGCGACAAACGAAGGACCGAAACATTTTGATATGACGCTGACACGCGCTAAGTTTGACGAGCTGACAGCGGATCTGGTCGAGCTGACGGCAGAGCCGGTGAAGCGTGCGCTCTCTGACGCAGGCATCACAGCATCCGATCTCGGTAAAGTCCTTCTGGTCGGCGGATCCACCCGTATCCCGGCAGTACAGGAGAAGGTCAAGATGCTGACAGGTCAGGAGCCTTCCAAGACTCTGAACCCGGATGAGTGTGTCGCGATCGGCGCTTCGATCCAGGGCGGCAAGCTCGCAGGCGATGCGGGTGCCGGGGATGTCCTTCTTCTGGATGTCACACCGCTGACACTTTCGATCGAGACATTGGGCGGCATTTCCACACCGCTGATCGAGCGCAACACGACCATCCCGACCAAGAAGAGCCAGATCTTCTCGACGGCCGCTGACAATCAGCCGGGCGTTGAGATCAATGTCCTGCAGGGCGAGCGTAAATTCGCTAAAGACAATAAGTCTCTCGGACGCTTCACACTGGACGGCATCCTGCCGGCACCGCGTGGCGTACCGCAGATCGAGGTCACATTTGATATCGATGCAAACGGCATCGTCAATGTTTCCGCACAGGATCTTGGAACCAAGAAAGAGCAGCACATCACGATCACCGGCGGATCCAACATGTCCGATGATGAGATCGAAAAGGCTGTCAAGGAAGCGGCTCAGTTCGAGGCAGAGGATGCCAAGCGCAAAGAGGCAGTTGATGCCCGCAACGAGGCAGACTCCATGGTCTTCCAGACAGAAAAGATGATGAAGGATGTCGGCGATCAGCTTGATCCGGCTGACAAGACAGCGATCGAAGCGGATATCCAGGCTTTGAAAGATGTCTTGGCAAAATCTACTCCGGATACCGTTTCCGAGGCAGATGTCGCTGAACTTAAGGCAGCCAAGGATAAATTGATGGAGAGTGCACAGAAACTGGCCGAGAAGGTCTATGCACAGGCTCAGGCAGCAGGTGCGCAGGGCGCCGGCCCGGATATGGGCGGCGCACAGGCTGGTCCTGATGCAGCCGGTCCGGAAGGCTACGGCGCAGATGATGTAGTAGACGGAGAGTATAAGGAAGTTTAAGTAAATGGCTGAAGCAAAAAGAGATTATTACGAAGTGTTAGGCGTCGACCGCAATGCGGACGACGCCGCACTCAAAAAAGCATACCGCGAGCTGGCGAAGAAATACCATCCGGATATGAATCCCGGCGACAAGGATGCCGAGGCTAAGTTTAAGGAAGCCTCGGAGGCTTATGCTGTGCTCTCTGACAAAGAGAAGAGAGCGAAGTATGACCAGTTCGGACATGCCGCCTTTGAGGCGGGTGCCGGCGGACCGGGAGGCTTCGGAGGATTTGATTTTGAGGGCGCTGATTTCACGGATATCTTCGGCGATATTTTCGGCGATCTCTTCGGCGGCGGTGCCAGACGCAGAGGCACGGCCAGCACAGGTCCGATGCGCGGGCGCAACGTCCGCCAGAGTGTGCGCATCACATTTGATGAGGCGATCAAGGGCTGCAGCAAACAGCTGAATGTCACGATGCAGGATCCCTGCCCGACCTGTAACGGAACCGGCGCGAAACCGGGCACCAGCCCGACGACCTGTCCGCAGTGTCAGGGCCGGGGCCAGGTAGTCTACACGACGCGTTCGCTCTTCGGAACGATGCAGAATGTCCAGACCTGCCCGCAGTGCCACGGCACAGGCAAGATCATCAAGGAGAAATGCCCGGATTGTAACGGCACCGGCTATGTCTCCAAGAAGAAGACGATCGAGATCACGATCCCGGCCGGTATCGATGACGGTCAGGTGGTGCGTCTGCGCGGCAAGGGCGAGCCGGGAACCAACGGCGGTCCCCGCGGTGATATGCTTGTCGAGGTGCGCGTTCAGCGCCATCCTACTTTCGAACGCCAGGATGTCAATATTTTCTCGACAGTGCCGATCTCATTTGCTCAGGCAGCACTCGGCTCTGACATTCGGATCAAGACTGTTGACGGAGAGGTCATTTACAAGGTCAAAGCCGGCACGAAGACAGACACCAAGGTGCGGCTGAAGGGCAAGGGTGTACCGTATGTCAACAATCCGAACCGCCGCGGCGACCACTATATCACACTGATGATCCAGACGCCGACGAAGCTCTCAAAAGAGGCCAAGGAAGCGCTGAAAAAGTTTGATCAGCTGACCGGCGGAACGCTGCAGTAATCTCAAAATGCTGCGACGAGAGTGGTCCGGGGCCGTAGGCCATAAGGCCTGCAGCGAAAAAACAAAATAGATTAGATTTGAACCATAGATAAAACGATCGGGGGACGTAGATGCTCATGGCAGCTGCGTCACACCCGGTCTTTTTTGTGTCTGTGAAGGTCTTTTTTGTCTCTCCGGAGGTCTTTTGTGTCTGTGAAGGTCTTTTGTCAGGGAAGCGTGTGTTTTATGACGGAAGAGCGTAGTAAAGCAAAACCGTCATACTTTTTTCTTATCCCTTAGGCCATAACTATGAGGGTTTCTTTAAAATAAGCCGAGTCGTCATAAAAAAGCGACGAGGACAGACATGAATGTATGACGGAATTCGAATTTGGATAGAAAGCATCATAAAAAAGAGGATCACTGGGATTGAAAACTATGACGGAATTCACAGTTTGAGAGAAAGCATCACAAAACAAGAATGATTGTGGTGAAAATATATGACGGAAATGAGCAAAAACGAAAAAACATCATAAACAGAGCCGACACAGAGGATCTTTTTTATGATGGAAAACCACTGAAGCTCAGAACCGTCACAAAAATGAAAGAAGGAGATGAGATAATGTTTGATTTGGTAAAAAGGATCAGTCAGAGGGCGCAGTATTTGGATGAGATGATC
>JAFWDW010000001.1 GCA_017515965.1 Lachnospiraceae bacterium | reverse complement strand
TTTCGGCGCAGACGGACTGTTGCCGTTCTGGGTCGCAGACATGGACTTTCGCGTGGATGAACATATCATCCGGGCGATGCATGACTATGTGGAAGCAGGCGTGCCGGGATATTATAAAGTCCCTGACAGTTATTATCAGGCATTCATTGACTGGGAGAAGAACGAGCATGGCCAGACAGTTGAGCGGGAGTGGATCAGATTCTCGCCGGGGATCGTGATCGGATTTCACATTGCGCTGCAGGTGTTGACAGACCCGGGAGACGGTGTGCTGATCTCAACACCGGTATACTATCCTTTCAGTCATGCTATCAGAAATAACGACAGAAAGATGATCACTTCCGAGTTGGTAAATAAAGGCGGACGATATCATATAGATTTTGAGGATTTTGAATCAAAAATACGCGACCACAATGTTCGCGCATTCATTCTCTGCTCCCCGCACAATCCGGTCTGCAGAGTGTGGACTGAAGATGAATTGAGCCAAATGCTGGACATCTGCAGAAGATACGATGTGGCCGTCATCGCAGATGAGATCCATCAGGATCTCGTGTTCGGCGACAACAGACATATACCGACCCTGAGCTTATCCCGGGAAGGTGACCGTATCATCATGCTCGCTGCCGCATCCAAAACATTTAACATCGCAGCACTTCAGAATTCTTTTGTCGTGATTCCGGATACCGGTCTGCGGGATGAGTGGGACAGGTTCATGACAGGTCTGCGTCTCAATCAGGGCAACGCGATGGGATATGTCGCGACAGAAGCGGCCTTTAAGTACGGGAAGCCATGGCTTGAAGAGGTTAAGAGCGCCATCCGGGATAACTATGACTATATATGCAGAGAATTTTCGGAGAATCTTCCAAAAGTCGTCATGACGCCGCTCGAAGGCACCTATCTGGCATGGGCAGATTTCGGGGCGTATCTAACGCCCGATGAGATACAGCCCTTTATGCAGGATCAATGCGGTCTCGCATTTGACTACGGTTCATGGTTTGGAGGAGATCACAGCGGATCATTTATCAGAATCAATCTTGCCACTTCAAGAGAGAATATAGAAGAAATGATCAGAAGGATCATGGCATTGAAGTGTCAGGAGGGCAATTAAACTACGAGAAAGAAGCTCCCTTAAATCGCGCCCCAAACGCCTCAGCGGCCGCCCGGTACAGCGGCGCAAACAGTTCGGTCAGTCCGCAGCGCGCGGGCATATCCCGCGTCACATTGACAAAGCGGTCTGCGATCTTATTTTGCAGTTCATCTGCGTCGAGCTTAGTGAAGCCCAGTACGCGGTGAGTGAATCGGCCGTCATGCAGATACAGATCCATGAGTAAATGAAACAGGTGGACATATTCCTGATCGAGCAGACTGCCGAACTTATCCGGGGAATACTGATCCAGAAGCAGCGTGCCGGCCGCCTCCCGGGCAACCCTCTTCATTCTGTTTTTTCCGAAAGCAGAATCTTTTTTCGAGATCAGAGACAGATCTAACCAGGCTTTTATGAAATAATCGATCTCGCCGGCTTCCTTATTCTTCTTTCTTCCGGTTCTGTCCTGCTCTTCCGGTGCGTAGCGCGCCTGCCACAGCTTAAGCCGCAGTCTGTCTTCGTCGGCAGTTTCTTCGCTGCCGCTTCCTAAAGCCTCATCCAGAAGCTTTTTTCTGTTTTTGCCATCCATTTCCCTGTAATAATCGTCAGGCCACATATCTGTCTCCTGTTTCCTCATACAACTGTCTGTTCTCTTTGTGAATCAGTGTAGCATCTTTTTCGGGAAATGACCAACCGCTCCCACAAAAAGCGGCTCATAGTGTATAATAAGCCTCATGATACTGAAGCTGTTAAAAACGGGAACGATGCTGCTGGAAGTGTTTTTTGTATCGGTTTTTATCGATATAGCGCTTTTTGCTGTTTTTTTGTTCGGTTCCAATAAAAGCCCCAAACTGTGGATCCCGCTCGTCATCGTACTGGCACTGATAGAATTCCTGATCTTTTGGGGAGGTATTATTTTAACATACTCTACCTCCGTACAGCTTGGCTTTAAGACGAGAATTGCGGGCGCCATGGTCGGGTGGATTCCGGTCGTCAACCTTATCATGCTCTGGAAGATCATCAGGACATGCTCAAAGGAAGTGAGATTTGAGACCTTTGTCGCTGAGAGAGATGAAAAGCGCAAGAACGCAAAGATCTGTCAGACTAAATACCCGTTGCTTTTGGTACACGGAGTCTTTTTCAGAGACTATGATCATTTGAATTATTGGGGAAGGATTCCCAAAGAGCTGGAAACAAACGGAGCAGTCATTTTCTACGGCGGACATAACAGTGCGAGCGCAGTCAAAGACAGCGGCAGAGAGCTCGAGGTCAAAATAAAGCAGGTTCTCCAGGAGACCGGGTGCGAGAAGGTCAATATCATCGCGCATTCAAAGGGTGGGCTGGATTCCAGAGCTTTGATTGCTGCAAATCCGTCTCTTGTTGCGAGCCTTACGACCATCAACACGCCGCATCGGGGATGTGAATTTGCAGATTATTTCTTTCACAAGCTTCCGGAAGCCCAAAAGCAGGCTCTGGCTGCCCGCTACAATGCGCTGGCGACAAAGCTCGGCGATGTGAACCCGGATTTTATCGCGGCTGTCTATGATCTGACGTCAACAGCATGCGCCAAGTTTAATGAGGAAGTAAAAGATCATCCCGATGTCATGTATCAGTCTTATGGCTCGGTTTTGCGCAAGGCGCGGTCCGGGAAATTCCCGCTCAATCTGACCTACAATATGGTCAGGCACTTTGACGGTGAAAACGACGGCCTTGTCGGAACTGATTCATTCCCGTGGGGAGAGAGTTCGACACTGCTGCGCAACGAGGTGACAAAACGCGGCATATCCCACGGAGATGTGATCGATCTGAACAGGGAAAACATTGACGGATTTGATGTCAGAGAATTCTATGTGCAGCTTGTGCACAATCTAAAGGAAAGAGGATTCTGACTTGCAAAAAAGCCGGATCGCGTGTTATATTAGACAACGCGAATCCGGTCTTTCGGATTTGCAGTAAAACGCAATACGTGAGTTCGAAACCATCCTCACGCTAAACAAAACTAAGGAGTAAAAATAAATATGCAAAACAAAAAAGTCGCTTTCATGGCGCAGGCAGCGATGATCGCTGCCCTGTACGTTGTTCTCACGATGGTCTTCGCACCGTTTTCATTCCGCGAGATACAGGTGCGTGTCTCGGAGGCATTGACGATTCTGCCGGCTTTTACACCGGCCGCAGTGCCCGGACTCTTTATAGGATGCTTATTGGCTAACCTTTTGGGAGGGGCCGCAGTACCCGATGTCATCTTCGGCAGTCTGGCAACCCTGATCGGCGCGTTTTTCACATGGAAACTGAGGAATAAGCATCCGTTTCTTGCGCCTGTACCGCCGATCCTATCCAATATGCTCATCATACCGTTTGTGCTGCGCTATGCTTATGGCGTCCCGATGGCCATTCCGCTTATGATGCTGACAGTCGGCTTTGGGGAAGTTCTCTCGTGCGGCGTACTCGGAATGCTGTTATACTATGTGTTGAAGAAGAGTCAGAAGCAGCTTTTCAAACAGCAATGAGAGAAACCACCTATGAAAAAATAGCCCGCCAGGCGGCGCGCAGAAGAAAACTGAAAATCGCGGTGATCGCGGCATGCATTGTCGCGCTCACCATCATAGGCGCTCGTGTGGGCGCCTTTTACATTCAGCACCCGGCCTACGATGCGGATTCAGTTCCTGCGTACACGGACAAGGCGTCGGTTGAGATCAACCGAGGGAAGCCGGAGTTCAAAGAACGGCAGATCAAAAAGAAGCAGTATCAGAAATTTGCATCACTTGATCAGCTGGGCCGCTGCGGAAGGGCGACTGCCTGTATCGGACCGGAATCGATGCCCGAGGGGGAACGCGGACCGATCGGCGCCGTCAAACCTTCCGGGTGGAAGATCAAGAAATATGACTTTATTGATAACGGCGGTTACCTCTTCAACCGCTGTCATCTGATCGGCTGGC
>JAFWDW010000079.1 GCA_017515965.1 Lachnospiraceae bacterium | reverse complement strand
TTAACCGCGGAAAAGACAAACTTATATCCCAGCTTACAAAGCTCAATCAGATATTACTTGACTGGAAAGGAGAGCATTTCACCATCATAGAGATCAAGCCGCATGAAGCCCCCATGGGGCAGATGACGCATCTTCGTTTCGGGATGGATCATTTGCGTGAACTGTGTGCGAGAGAGCAAATTCTGCTTCCTGAAGAATTCTGGAATCTGTATTTCGATGTAAGTCATTTTCAGAATATGTTTGAATTGATGGACGAGAGGTTCTGCCTTTATGTTCAGACAGGAAGGAGGGGTAAAGTATCGCTCCATCTGTATTGCCTTGATCCGTCTGTGATGTTATCATCATATCTGCTGCAGGGCAGGGCGACTGTCTTTTATTCAGCTACCTTGCTTCCGATACCGTATTATGAAAAGCTACTGACTTCATCAGATAAGATCTATGATATGTATGCCGAAAGCCCGTTTGATCCGGATCATCTGCTGATTCTGATCGGAGAGGATGTCACGAGCCTCTACAAGGAGCGATCAGAAGCGATGTACAGGAACTATGCGCGTTATATCACTCGGGCAGTTCAAGCGCATGCGGGACATTATATCGTCTATTTTCCGTCTTATCATTTTATGGAGCAGGTGTACCGGTATCTGCCGCACAGTGAAGATGATCACTTCAACTGGATGGCGCAGCAGCCCGATATGACTGAACAGGAAAAAGAGCGGTTTTTAGAGGAATTTGAGCGTCATTCGGAAAATGAAACACTCGTGGGACTCTGTGTTCTTGGCGGGGCTTTTGCCGAAGGAATCGATCTGACCGGCCAGAAACTGATCGGTGTGATTATAATCGGCACAGGTATTCCACAGGTCGGCAATCGTTTAAATCTGACACAGAGGTATTTTGATCAGCTTGATATGGATGGCTTTTCATATACCTATGTTTATCCGGGCTTCAATAAAGTCATGCAGGCTGTCGGGCGTGTGATAAGGACAGCGAAGGATGTGGGGTTCGCACTGCTGCTTGATACACGGTTTTCACAGAGGCGGTACAGGCGGCTGTTCCCGCGCGAATGGCAAAGGATCGAGACATGCCGTCTTGAGACGGTAACAGGAAAACTTGAGGATTTCTGGGGAGATCAATCATGAGAAAAAATGATCACGAAGAAAAAGCGGCTGTCACGCTTTACAGTGACGGGGCGGCCAAGCACAATCCGGACGGACCGGGCGGATACGGAACGATCCTGGAGTTTATAGACCAGCGGGGAGAACTGCATGTCAAGGAGATCTCTGCCGGTTATAAAAGAACTACCAATAACCGTATGGAGCTGATGGGTGTGATTGCCGGACTGGAGGAGCTAAAGCGTCCGTGTGCTGTCATGGTGTACACAGACTCCCAGTATGTTGTTAATGCGTTCCGCCGGCATTGGATCGATTCCTGGCGTAAAAAAGGATGGAAGAGGAGTGATAAGTCTCCGGTTAAAAACGTGGATTTATGGGAGCGCCTTCTGGCTGCGATGGAGCCGCATGATGTCACGTATGAATGGGTGAAAGGACATGCGGGACATGCGCAGAACGAAAGGTGTGACGAACTGGCCTCGGAGGCTGCCTGCGGTTCGCGCCTTAAGACAGATCCGCTTTTTGCGTAGACAGGTATCGGTTGACCGGTGTCAGGGTGATATTGTAAACTCTTTACAACTCAATAAAAACCCAAGTAGGATAAACAGTCGCTGCCGGTTTGATGCCGGCAGAGGAAAGTCCGGGCTTCACAGGGCAGGATGCCGGATAACATCCGGCGGAGGCGACTCCAGGGATAGTGCAACAGAAATAAACCGCCCGCCTTTGCGGCGGGTAAGGGTGGAAAGGCAGTGTAAGAGACTACCGCCTGTTCGGTAACGGACAGGGTCCATGTAAACCCCATCTGAAGCAAGGTAAAGCGAAGCGATACGGCGGCCCGCCGTGCTTTGCGGTGACCGCGATGAGCCTGACCGGTGACGGCAGGCCGAGATAGATGACTGTTCACGACAGAACCCGGCTTATCGTCCTGCTTGGGTTTTTATAATTCCTTCAGTCCCTCCAGAGAAGGTTTGACGGTGATGGAATAATTCGTGTGATATATGACGTAGCCCGGATGAGCACCTGCCGGTTTCTTGACTTCTTTTCGCCTGACATAATCGACATCCACTTTTTCTGATGAGGATCCGCGTGAATAATAGGCTGCGGCAGCAGCAGCTTCCTCATAAAGGCGGTCCGGAAGGTCATCCTCTCCGCGGGTCAGAACAATGACATGTGAGCCGGGCATCTGTTTGGCGTGAAACCACAGGTCTTTGTTGCCGGCCAGCTTAAATGTGAGCTCATCATTTTGAATATTGTTTTTGCCAATAAAAATATCATAGCCGTCCGATGAAAGATAGTGCATGGGTTTGGAGGCCATGTGCTTTTTCTTTTTATTGTGACGCTTTTTGATATAACCGGCGTGTGCCAGTTCATCGCGCAAAGCGTCGAGATCCGCGTCATTTGCCGCCATAGAAAGAGAGCAAAGAGCGGAATCAAGATAATGTACTTCCTGCGCAGTATCATCTATCAGATCAATCAGCGCGTCATAAGTGCGCTTCATTTTGGCATATTTTGCAAAATACCGCTGCGCATTCTGCTGAGGTGTCATGGTAGGGTCGAGTGAGATTTTCAGCTTTTTGCCGTCCTCAAAAGATTCTGCCTCGAGGATCGTGTCATCCGGTTTGACGGCATAGGCATAACTCTGGATCATCTCGCCGTAAAGACGGTACGTGTCCTTCTTGTCAGTATCCTTAAGTTGTCTTTTCTGAATATTGTATTTTCGGTTAGCCCGGTCAAGATGAGTCGTGATGATCTGACGCAGGTCAGAGGACTTCTGCCGGATAAATGTTTGTGCAGAGCGTTCACTGTAATACTGTTCGAGCGCCTGCGAGATGTCCGGGAAGCGGCGTATATGATGATCGGGATAAGTTGCGGGAATAATCGCGCAGCAATCTTTAGGACGGTCATTTTCATAGCAGATGCATGGCTCAAATCTTCCTGTGCGCACACAGTCCATTACAGAGCTAAACGCATTGAAAAGAGCCTGTATCTGCATGTCGTCCAATTCGGATGCTGACTGTTTTTCGTTGATGCGGCTGCGATAGCAGATATCATAGGATGACGAAGGTGAGATCCCTGCGTAAAGACCCAGCAATGCCTGGTGAACGGAACCGGGATGGCTGCTGACTCTGGCCCGGAATGATGAAAAGTCTTCGCTCAGAGGATCGTGTTTGATCAGACTTTCAGGCAGATAATAATCTCTCCCCGGGAGCACTTCGCGCAGGGAGCTGACATTGCCTGAAACAGGTCGTATCGCTCCGAGGATCGTGCCGCCGGAACTGATCAGGATCAGGTTGGAATGCTTTCCCATCATCTCGACCACAAGAATGACGGTATCCTGATCTTTCAGTTCTGTCATATGAGAGAATGTAAACCGGATGATACGTTCCATAGATGGCTGCTCGACAGACAGAAGTCTGCCCTTGCC
>JAFWDW010000078.1 GCA_017515965.1 Lachnospiraceae bacterium | reverse complement strand
CGGATATTTCCGCCTGATCGGCCTTGCCAGTTTGCGGTCGCGCTTCGGATTGCGGTAAAAATCACGCGGTCTGGTTAGAAGCACGATCACTTTATCACATCCGAGTTCAAACGCCTTTTCGATCGGAATCGGGTCGGAAAACCCACCGTCGTAATACAGGTGTCCCCGGTAATTAGTGGGCTGATTGACCCAGGGCACACAGCAGGAGGCGCTGATAAATCCGTAATCGTCTCTCTCATAAGTCTCTTTATAGAAATAGACCGGATCCCCGGTCAGGGCGTCACTGGCCACGACGCACATGTTCATCGGACTGGCCATCATCGTGTCATAATCAAGCGGATCCTCTCCGTCTGAAGCCGAAAGCACACCGTACACATAGTCGAGGTTTAAGAAATTACCTGTCTTGATCTTCTGCCACAGGCCCATATATTCTTTGCGTCTCGGGTATTCCACATAGAAGCGATAGCTGCGTCCCCGCTGCCCCGCCACGAACGACGTGATATTATTGCTTCCGGCCGATACACCGAATGTCCAGTCAAACTGTATGTTGTTGTCGATACACCAGTCGAGCACAGCTGCGCTGTAGATCCCGCGCATACCGCCGCCCACATCAATCAATCCAATCATAATAAGAACCCGAAATATAGTGCGTAGCAGACCAGCATGATGATACCGCCCCAGCGCTGAAGCATCCTCCTCTTGGGAAGAAAGACGCACACCCAGAGCAATACGATACTCAAAACCGCCACCACGCTGTCAAAAACAAACTTCGCTTCATAGGGAACGGACGTGATCAACGCCGCCGTACCGATGACGAACAACAGGTTAAAGATATTGCTGCCGACGATATTGCCGACTGCGATATCAGCCTCTTTCTTGCGTGCTGCAGTGACCGAAGTCACCAGCTCAGGAAGCGACGTGCCGAACGCCACGATCGTCAGACCGATGATCCTTTGGCTGACGCCCAATATCTCGGCGATCGTAGTCGCGGCATCGACAGCGATATTGCTGCCGAAAATGATCAGACCAAGGCCGACCAGGAACAACAGGATCAGCTTCCACAAGGGCTGCCTGACAGGTTCTTCCTCCGGGATATCCTGCTTATGCTTTTTATGCGGTCTCTGTTTCTTGGACATGTAATAGAGATAGAACAGATAAGCGATAAAAAGCACCCACAAAACGGCTCCGTCCACGCGGCCGAGCACCTTGTCCCTCAGTCCGATCAATGCAAAGATCACAGTGATAAAGAAGACGAAAGGAATCTCATACTTGACCGTCGTTTTGTGAACAGACAACGGCGTGATCACGGCGGTCAGACCCAGGATCAAGAGCACATTTAAAATATTGCTTCCAAGAACATTTCCGACCGCGATATCGGCACTGCCTTTAAGTGCAGCCGATATACTGATCGCCGCCTCGGGAGAACTGGTGCCCATCGCCACGATCGTCAGACCGATCACCAGTTTGGACATGCCGGCCCGCTCCGCAATACCGGCAGCTCCGTCGACCAGCCAGTCTGCGCCCTTGACAAGCAGGGCAAAGCCTGCTATTAAAATGAGAACCTGCAAAAAGATCTGCATTTAAATCTCTGCCTCCAGATAGCTCTTGAGTTCCTCCATCACCAGCTCACCTTTCAGCCGGCCTGTCTCATGCGCCGTGCGCATTTTCCCGGCATCGTGTTCGATACGACCGATATCCAGGGGCTGATCCGGTCTGATCACATAGATCTTCTCCTGCTCCTCAAGCTGTTTGATCAGTTTTAACTCGCGGTTGTACATGCGGTGTCTGTCGAGCATCGCCTGCGCCATGCGCGGATATTTGCGCATAGCCAGACGGATCAGCCCGTCATGTCCGATGGGCTTCTTGACATAGTCCTCCGGGCGTGTTGTAACTACCACGATCTTATCGTAGCCCTGATCCAGTGCATACTGAACGGGAATCGAATCGCTCACGCCTCCGTCGAGCATATCATAACCGTCCACATGTACCACACGAGAGAAAAACGGCATGGAAGCACTCGCGCGCATCCATTCCATATTATTCGATGTCAGTTCATTGATCGCATGATAGATCGGTTTCCCTGTGTGCACATCCGTGCAGACCACGATCATATCCATCGGGTTGGACTCGTAGGTCTCTTTGTCCATCGGGTCAAGCTCATCCGGAAGCCGGTGATAACAGAACTTCGCCCCGAAAAAATCACCTGTAAGCAAAAGCGAACGCGCGCTGCAATAGCGCCAATCGCGGCAGAACCGCATATTGTAACGAATGGCTCGCCCGATCTGCTTGGATTTATAATTACAGCCAAAGCAGGCGCCGGCCGAAACGCCGATCAGCGCGTCGTACTCTATATCATTTTCCATCATCACATCGATGACACCGGCCGAGAACAGCCCGCGCATCGATCCGCCTTCCAGAACTAATGCCTTTCTCATATGTCATTCCTCATACATGATCGATATGGTCTTTTTATATCTTATCACAAGCCGGGTAACATGTGAAAGAACGTTTGCCCGATTGGTCCCTTTTCCATTGACACCATCCCTTAGAATATGCTAAAATTTTCGAGACAAAGAAAGGAGCAGCACCATGAGATCAAGGATGCAGACAACTTCATCTGTCCTTCGAATCAGCTGCTATTCCTATTTTCATTTAAACGTAAGAGCTGCCTGATTGGTTAGCTCTTTTATTTTACACTTTTAGCAAAGGGTCTCTTATGAAGGAAGTCAATTATACGATCGACAGTCAGAGAAAACTCACGGATGAAGTGTATGAGATCTGCCTGGCCGGTGATACTAGTGCGATCACAACACCGGGACAGTTTGTCAATCTGCGCCTCGAAGGTTTCTACCTGCGCAGGCCGCTCGCAGTCTGCGATGTGGTAGACGGTCATCTGGTCCTGATCTACAAGATCATCGGACGCGGCATTGACGCGCTGATGCGTATGCGCAACGGTGAGAAACTCAATCTTCTGGTCGGCCTGGGCAACGGCTACGACAAGGAAAAGGGCGGCGACCATCCGCTCCTGATCGGCGGCGGTGTTGGCGGGCCGTCTCTCTACTGGCTGGCGAATGAACTGCTGAAAGACGGCAAGGATGTCAAAGTCATTCTCGGCTTTGCATCCAAAGACAAAATTTTCTATGAAGATGAGTTCCGGCGCCTCGGGGCAAAGGTGCTGGTCACTACCGATGACGGTACGGCCGGGATCCATGGCTTCGTGGCCGACGCCATCCCGCAGGCAGGCGAATACGATTATATCTACGCCTGCGGACCTGAAATGATGCTGCACGATATCTACAACGCCACTACCTGCGGCGGGCAGTATTCATTTGCCGGGCGTATGGGATGCGGTTTCGGTGCATGCCGCGGCTGCAGCGTCCAGACCAAAAACGGAATCAAGCGCATCTGCAAGGAAGGACCCGTTCTGACAAGAGAAGAGATTATCTGGTAAGGAGTTTCTATGATCAACCTGAAAGTCAATCTGTGCGGTATCACGATCGACAATCCGATCATTCCGGCGAGCGGGATCTTCGGATATGGCTATGAGTTTGCCGATTACTACGATATCAACTGTCTTGGCACGTTCTCCTTCAAGGGAACGACCCGCGAGGCGCGTTTTGGCAATCCGCAGCCCCGCATCGCCGAATATGACTACGGCGTCCTGAACGCGACCGGACTTGAAAACCCGGGTGTCGACGCTGTGATCGCCGAAGAACTCCCTCTGCTTAAAAAAGTATTCCACAAACCGGTCATGGCCAATATCAGCGGATTCTCCATAGACGAATATGTTGAAGTCGCCGAAAAAATATCCGCCGAAAAACAGGTCGGCTGGCTCGAAGTCAATATCTCCTGCCCGAATGTCCACGGCGGCGGCATGGCCTACGGCACCGATCCGAAGGCGGCAGCCGAGGTCACCGCGGCAGTGCGCAAAGTGACAAAGAAACCGATCATCCTCAAGCTCTCTCCCAATGTCACCGACATCACGGAGATCGCGAAAGCCTGCGAGGATGCCGGCGCGGACGGACTCAGCCTGATCAACACGGTCATGGGCATGCGCATCGACCTGCACAGGCGCGCGCCGCTTCTGGCCAATACGACCGGCGGTATGTCGGGTCCCGGGATCTTTCCGCTGGCCCTGCGCATGGTCTGGCAGGTCTATAAGGCAGTCAGGATCCCGATCGTCGGTGTCGGCGGTATCGATAACGCCCGTGGCGTAATCGAGATGATGATGGCAGGCGCCACCGCTGTTCAGGTGGGTGCCGCCAATCTGGTCGACCCCTATGTCTGCCCGAATATCATCAAAGAACTTCCGGCTGTCATGAAAGGTCTGCGCATCAACGATATCAATGAGATCATCGGTGCAGCGCACGGCAGTGACATGCACCATAGCGGCAATATCGCACACGGCAATTAAGAAAGAGAGAAGCTCATGGCAAAAGACGTCATCATAGCACTTGATTTCCCGAACCGGGATAAAACGCTTGCATTTCTGGATCTCTTTGAATCAGAAGCGCGCAAACCATATGTCAAGATCGGTATGGAACTCTTCTACGCCGAGGGACCGCAGATCGTACGCGATATCAAAGCGCGCGGTCATCAGATTTTCCTGGATCTGAAACTCCACGACATTCCAAACACCGTGAGATCAGCCATGAGATCTCTGGCAGGGCTCGATGTGGATATGGTCAATGTTCACGCAGCCGGAACGAAAGCGATGATGCAGGCCGGACTTGAAGGCTTATGCGAAGCATCCGTTAAAGACCGTCCGCTTCTGATCGCAGTCACCCAGCTCACATCGACCGATGAAGCGCGTATGCGCACAGAGCTTCTGATCGATCATCCTCTTGAAGATGTGGTCGCGCACTATGCCGCTAACACCAGAGATGCCGGCCTTGAAGGGATCGTCTGCTCGCCTCTGGAAGCAGGAAAAGTGCATGCGACCTGTGGGAAGGATTTCCTCACCGTCACACCGGGCATCCGTTTTGCCACCGACTCAAAGGGTGATCAGAAGCGTGTAACGACCCCGGCTGACGCGAGGGATCTTGGCTCTGATTACATCGTTGTAGGGCGCTCTATCACCGGCGCCGTGG
>JAFWDW010000077.1 GCA_017515965.1 Lachnospiraceae bacterium | reverse complement strand
AGGACGAACGGGACTTATCTTCTTTTTTGATCCTCTCTTTAGCCTGCTGAGTTGAAAGTCCGAAATGCTCAGAAGCAAAGGCCAGACGGTCCTCGTAATCCGCACACAAGAAGACTGTCGTGCACTCTTCCATCTCTTCAAGAGCGTAATCGGCACACCGCCCCAGGATCACACAGGATTCCTTAGCAGCGATTTTCTTGATCGTTTCAAACTGAGCCAGAAAGATCTGCTGATTGATCGGCATTTCGCTGTAGGCATTGCCGGCATAATTAAATGAATAGGTGTCCATGACAAGTGAATACAGAAAACTGTTCGTCGGTTTCTCATCATGTGATTCAAATAATTCTTTTGAAATCCCCGACTCTTCTGACGCTTTAGACAGAAGATCCTCATCATACATTTTGACGCCCAGATCAGCTGCCAGCTTTGCAGCTACGCGCTGACCGCCACTGCAGAACTCACGGCTGATCGTAATGATGAAATGATTATCAGACATACCATTATCCTCCTGATTTATCTTTTATGAAAGTGCATTAAGCTTACTGAGAAGATCTTCAAAATACTCTGGTAACGGAGCTGAAAATTCCATATACTGACCGGTGCCGGGATGAATAAAACCGATCGTTTCAGCGTGCAGCACCTGTCCTTCAATACCGAACGGATTTTTACCCGAGCCGTAAAGATCATCGGCAAGCAGCGGATGATGAATCGAGGCCATGTGAACACGGATCTGATGTGTCCGTCCGGTTTCAAGCTTAAATTCAAGTAACGAATAGCCCTTAAATTTCTGTAAGACCTGATAATGTGTAACTGCAGTTTTACCCCTGTCAGGGCTGACAACAGATCTTTTCTTCCTGTCTTTGGGATGTCTTCCCAGATAGCCTCTGATCGTACCTGTTTGTTCTTTTGGGCAGCCGCAGACAACGCCTTTATAGATGCGCTTGATATTATGTTCTTTAAGCTGAGCGCTGATTGCCTGATGCGTCTGGTCGTTTTTGCACACAAGAAGTGTTCCGGAAGTGTTTTTATCGATTCGGTGAACGATACCAGGGCGCGCAACACCGCCGATTCCCGACAAATCATCACGACAGTATGCCATCAGACCATTTACAAGTGTATCATCATAATGTCCGGGAGCAGGATGAACGACCATGCCTTTCGGTTTGTTGACAACAAGAAGATCCTGATCTTCATACAGAATATCTAACGGAATAGATTTAGGCAGGATCTCCGGTTCCTTTAGCTCAGGCAGCTCTAATGTGATCTCTTCTCCGCCTGAGAGAATATAGGATGCGCGGACTGTTTCGCCATCCACCTGTACCGCACCTGAACGAATCAGTTTCTGTATATAAGAACGCGTATAATCTTCCAGTTCTGTTGAAAGATATTTGTCTATCCTTTCAGGACCCCGGTTAAACTGAATGACCATGCTTCTTTTCCGATAAAAACACATAGATGATTACGAAAACACAACTGCAGGTAATATAGATGTCGGCTACATTAAACACCGGAAAATCAATCAGAGAAAAATAGATGAAATCAACGACAAACCCATGGAGCAGGCGGTCTATAAAATTGCCGATTGCTCCAGCAGTCAGAAACGAGTACAAAAGCACAAGCGCCATACTAGCATGTTGTCTTTTGTAATAGGACATATAAAATACAGTGATCACCACAGCGAATAAAACGGTCAGAATAATAAAGAAAAGACGACTGTCTTTGAGAATACCGAATGCTGCCCCGCGATTTTCAATATAGCGCAGCTGCAAAACGCCGCGAATGAGAATGATATCATCATGTCCCCGCAGTGAACTGACAGCCCACTTTTTCGTCAGCTGATCCAGTAAAATCAAAACAGTAACAAACAGAACAGGAAGAAAAATACGTTTTCCGATGGAACTTGTTTCCAAAATTACCCTCTTTACCTTGAATTCTTATAAAACATAAAACGGTGCCATCCGAAGATGACACCGCATTCTTAACGTTCTATCTGCATCAGAATCTGCTGACAGGTGATGTCGTCAGAGAACCTCCTCCGAGCAAATCCTGTAAATCGCCGGAAATCTCTACATTGGGCGGCGTTACAAGGAAGATATAACTTGAGATCTTCTGAAGTTTGCCGTCAATTGCAAAAGCGGCGCCGGATGTGAAATCGATGATCCTCTGGGCAATCTCAAGATCAAGACCCTCGAGATTCAGAATAACGGTGCGTCCGGCAAGAAGCGTATTGATGATCTCACGGGAGTCATCCAGTTGAGTCGGTTTAACGACACATACCTCCATATTCGGAAGAAGACTCTTTGACGCGCGCATCGGCGTCACGTTAGATGTTTTGCGGGCAGGCTCACGGGATAAAGCCGGCTTACGCTCGGGTTTTGGCGCAGCTGCAGGCGGTTCATCCTCGAATTCATCGTCATATCCGGTCGAACGCTTGCGTCCGAACAAACCACCTCTTCCCCGGGGTTCGTCATCGTATTCTTCTTCGCCTAAATCATCATCATAGTATTCATCATCATAGTCGTCATCATTCAGACGCATCATGTCCATAAATTTGTCTAAAACACTCATATTGGCCCGTTTCCTTCTACTGTGTTGAAGCTCCCCGCATCTTACAACGCATAGTTGCGCGCACCGAAAATACGCGTTCCTACACGGACAAATGACGCTCCCTCTTCAATGGCTGCCTCAAAATCCCCAGACATTCCCATTGAAAGCAAGCCTACATCTATATTATTATCTATGGTTTTATTCTGTATGTCAACACTTAATTGTTTTAAGCGCTTAAAATACGGACGCACTTCTTCGGGGTCTTCAGCAAACGGTGCAACGGTCATAAACCCGCGTATTCTGACTCTTTTAAGATCCAAAAACTGATCGATCTGCTCCTCAACTTCTGCCGGAGTCATACCGTATTTGCTCTCCTCTCCCGATACGTTGACCTCAAGAAGAACATCGATATGATCGACATCCTTTTTAACGGCTTCTTTTTCAATGACCTGAGCCAGGCGCAATGAATCGACCGAGTGTATCATCGCGACTTTATCAACAATGTATTTAACTTTGTTGCTCTGAAGATGACCGATCATATGCCATCTGATATCCTTAGGCAATTCTTCGTATTTTGCGGTCAGCTCCTGAACTTTGTTTTCACCGAAATCCCTTACGCCAAGGTCATACAGTTCCCGGATCATGGACGCCGGTTTCGTCTTGCCGACAGCTACTAAAGTTACTTCAGAAGGATCTCTTCCTGCTCTGCGCGCAGCATTTATGATCGCCTGTTGTGTATCCTCTAATCCTTCTTTCATTGTGCCCATATATTACCTCCTGTGATACATTAGTGAACCACTCTGTTCTCCTCAAGCTCATCCGCATTGAGTGCGATATGATCGTATGTGGACGGGCCGTAAGGCGTGTTTGCCTCAATAATATAGTAAAGCTTATTTGAAGCGATGACGTTTGCATACTGAAAAGATGCATAGCCTTTATTGATGTTATAGACGCCGTCCATCTTGGTGGTCTGAGAGACCACGTATATATCATTAGATGTCTCCTTATGCAGGATCGAGTCTTTTTCCACCTGTCCCTGTTTCAGATAACACATACGTTTGCCTGTCTGATTCTGACCGCTTTGCGTTTCCTGATCAAGCACGCAGAACACATCGATTTTACGTGATACTGTATCTCCCTGTTCATCTTCTATCAAAACATAGATATCTCCTGTGTTCGTATCAGTCATGATAAAATCAGCAGGGATCTCGATCACATCGCGCTTTACCAAAGCGGATCGCGGAATCTTAAGCCCGCTCACATTCTGCAGTATCAGCTCGACAGATACAAATCTGCTGGCAGCAAACTGCAGCATATCGGAATGGTAGGTAAGTTTTCCGAAGTATCCTCCGCTTTGCTTCAGCACTTCAAAATCAGCCCAAATCGTAGACTGCATGTTGCCGATGCGCGTCTCGATCATGGACACTTTCTTCATTTTATCAGCATTTTTCCGGGTCAGAGGAAACAGGACCGACCATTTTTCATCAGTGATCAACCGAAAAATGTTCTCATCCTTTTTGACTTTCGAACCCTGTCGGATAACGCGCTCTTTAAACTGATCCTGATTAAATGTCTTATCAGAAACGTCTTCAGATTTCAGTCCGTCAAGAGAATCAACGGTGAACACGATCAATCCGTCTGACGGCGCTTCTACATAATCAACGTCACCGCCCTCATCGGCTAATTCATCGATCTGATCAGCGAGATAATCAGTTGAATTAAATCCGTACGCCGTATCGATTTCATTGTGCAGGTCATAGAGCGCGTCATAATGATCCGGTGAAAAAGAAGCCACGTAATGCTGTATCCCTGACAGCATCACTGATTCCTGTGAAGAAGACAGTTTTTTGGTAGCGGCGTTTTCTGATGATATATCAGGAACGCTTAACTCCTCTCCTGAAAGCGCGCAGACAGGTTGTCCGTAACCGGCTTTGCTGTTATCTTCAACATAATAATTGACATATCCCTTACGATTTGCTTTTACTTCAGTCTCGCTGCGTACGATCACACCGGTATAGACGGAATCTTCCACGATGGAACCCTCAGTGATCTCGTACGGAGATACGTGGCTTTTAGTCAAAAAAAGCACAAAGGCGATAATCAGATAGATCAGGACTGCAGAGAACAAGACTGTCCCGATATTGATCACGCCTTTTTTTCGCTTCTTTCTCATGTCAGAATGGACCGTCAACGTCAGTTATTCTCCATCTCCATCAATTCGTTCATATCAGCGTAGAGAAGCTTTTTATCAGAAGCACCCATCACAATTGAGATATACGGCTCCTCATCCTTATTGCTGTTCAACAGAACGAGACAACAGCCGGCCTCATTGGTCGTACCGGTTTTTCCACCGATGATCTTGATGTTTGTAGGTGCTTCTGCTTCTCCCTGTGCATAATAATTAGTCGGTTCCCAGTTAATGGACCTCATCGAACCGTCTGATGCTTTGGCAGATGTGTTATAGCCTTTAGATTCAATAATCGTTTTGAATTCATCGTATTTCAGACACTCTGTAAAGATAAGATACAGATCGTAGACTGTTGTATAATGATCCGCATCATGCAGACCGTGAGGATTTTTGAAATGACTGTTCGTTGCACCGACAGCCTGGGCTTCTTCATTCATCATCGTAACAAAATCAGTTTCGCTGCCGCCGCCTAAAAACTCTGCGATCACGACAGCAGCGTCATTGCCGGATTCAAGAGTCAGTCCATATAACAGATCACGCAGACTCAGCTGATCTCCCACTTTCAAACCGCAAACAGAGGATCCTTCTTCCAGATCTTCGATCGCATGTCTGCTGACAGTGACCATTTCGTCGAGTCTTCCGCTTCTGAGAGCAACGAGAGCCGTCATAAGCTTTGTCGTACTGGCCGGATAGAGCTGTTCGGCAGCCTGATGCCAGGTCACGGTCTTCGATCCATCGAGATCGAAAAGTGCATATTTT
>JAFWDW010000076.1 GCA_017515965.1 Lachnospiraceae bacterium | reverse complement strand
GGATAATTTTTAAGACAGTTTAATTTAAAAAACGGATACGGATTCCGATTGGAACATTTGCATTCCGAAGAAAAACGTAACGGCACTAAGAGCGCAAAGTACGCACTCTAAGTGCCGACGTTTTTCACGGCCCAGATCGAAATCCGTGTCCGCTTTTTTATGTCAAAGCCAGTCGTAAAAATCGACACACATTCAATTTGAAAGGTGAAGAAAGATAATCAGATAATACCCGGGAACATGTCGTGACGTTTCTTGTCACGGGAGAAACCACCGTCCCGATTGTTTTTGACCGCCATCATCTCAGCGACGACGCTGATAGCGATCTCATTTAATGATTCGCCGCCGATGTCGAGTCCGATAGGAGCGTAGATCTCCATCAGCTGCTCATCGGTGTAACCTTTATCTCTCAGATAGTTAAAGATCGGAATAAACTTGTGTTTGGCACCTAACATGCCGATATAGGCGGCATGAAGATCCATGACGCCCTCGAGCGCTTCACGATCTGTCGCGTGCGAGGATGTGCAGACGATGAAATAGCTGCCTGGAGCCGGATGAACCGGGGAGATATCCGAAAAGCTGTCCACATGAATGATTTCATCCGCATCCCTCAAGGCATCAGCGAAACCACTCACATCACGCGTATCCACTACAGTCACATAGAATCCGGCTTGCTTCGCGAGCGGCAGGACGGCTTGAGCGACATGACCGGATCCCAGAAGATAGAGATTCGTTGAATATCCCATTGGTTCGATAAAAATGTCCATAGTCTTGATACAATCCGGCTCAAGATCATGTTCTGCGATCACTTGAGGGCTGTAGCGTTTGAGAAGTGTCTGACCCGATTGCATGCAGGCGCGGGCATCTTTGATGACAAGCTGTTCTGCCAGGCCCCCTCCGACAGTTCCCTCAATCGCGCCGTCGGAATAGATGAGCATTTTTGTGCCGGCTGAACGCGGCGCGCATCCGACCGTGTTGACAACTGTGGCGAGTGCACAGCAGCGACCTTCTTTTTCAGCTTTCAGGATCGATTCATAGATTGACATAGATAAGCCTTTCATTTTGTGTTCTTGCTGCAATAACAGATCACAGCATCTCATAGATCCGCTGTGCGAGAGCCTCCCAGGTCAGAGAGGAGAGATCGATTTCAGATGAACAGCGGGGCATTTCAGCCTGATTCATGATCGTATCGGCCAGATGCCGTTGCAGTTGATCAGGATCCTGATCTACAGGTACATAACTGATCGGGGCATCCTTGATATGTGCCTCAAGCCAGGGACGTATGCCAGGCAGGTCTGTCATGATGACACGCAGCCCGCAGGCAAGTGCTTCGATCACACAGAGAGGCAGCCCTTCATTCAATGAGGGAAGAATAAAACAGTCATGTGCGCGATAGAGGTCGGCCAGCTTCCGGCCATACACAGGTCCTGTGAAAGTAACCGGGCAGGGACATGCATCTGCCAGAGACTTTATCTCAGCATACTCATCAGGACTTCCGGTTCCCCCTGTCAGTGTCAGAGATACCTCTAATTCCGGCTTTTGAGCGAAAACTGTCTGCAGAGCACGGAGAAGACAGGGAACGCCCTTGGCTCTTGACAGTTTTCCTGCAAAGATCATACGAAAAACGGAATCAGCCTGGCGATCCGGCTGTTCAGTTCGGCGGGTGTTAAAGATATCGGCATCATATCCCGCTCCTACGACATGGATCTTGTTTTCAGGAACAGAAAATACCCGGGCGATCCGGTTTTTCTGCTCATCATGGAGAGAGAAAAAGCCGTCAAGTTCCGGTATCTGTGAAAGAATCAGATCATGTGCCAGGTCATGTGCCTGAAACTGTGTCAGATCGGTGTTATGGCAGAAACCGAAGACTGGGATCTCAGGGAAGTTTTTCCTGATCACAGCCGTGAGCAGATACAGGTGATGGCAGATAATCACATCCGGGTTAAGGTCCTGCACGGCTTTGTCGGCAAAGAAGAGGAACGCATCCGTAAATGCGTCATACTGTTCGGGGGTCATCGACTTGTACTGGCTGCTGGGATAGGGCATGACATCAGACATGCCGAAAATATGGAAGGGCAGATCCGGTGAGTCAAAGACAACGGGATATAAGGTGGCGGGAGCAAGCGCTTTTCTTAAATCAGGAATATCATCTGCATAGACACCCGCCAATATGCCCTGCCGGTCAACTCCTTGAAGTAGGGACATACTTTCAGCTAGTTTCGCAAGATAAACCCCGCTGCCTGTGGAGCAGGGCTTTTGGGCTGTGATATGCAGGATATTCAAGATTGCGGATTCTCCTGACTGTTAGCTAACTGTGTGATCTCTCTGACCTGTGCCATATACTGATTCAGGTGAGTACGGTACTCTTTAATATAGTCGGGATCATTGCTGTGGTGAAGATCATGGATAAACACATGTTCCTGCCCGTGGATATCATCGTCATACCGACCAAGCAGTCCTACTGCCATATCTGAACACATATCTGAGATCCGTTCCAGATTCTGCAGTACGTTTTGGAAATGGATGCCGCTGAGGACCTCACACTGCCGGTGCACCATACGATCGATGTGATTCTCCTGAAGAATGTCGATCACATCGTCGATTGCTTCTTCCATAGCCTCGATCCGGATCGATTCATCCGGATTATTATATTTGAAAGCAGTCCTGGTTTGTTCCAGGATCTTATCTATTGCGCTGAATACGACTTCCAGCTCAGCCATGGCCTGTGTGGAGAAAGAAAGAGAGTTCTCCTGCAGAGCGGTAGCGGCTTCACCTATATTGTTAGCATAATCGCCGATGCGCTCGAAACAGTTCAGTGCCCTGAACTGAAAACTCTGCTTGCGTGTATCGGAATCAAGCGTGATATTGGGAGAAAGATCGATGATATATTTATTGGCAGCGTCGGCCATACGGTCAAGCAGAAGCTCACGTTCCTTGATACGTTCGGCGCGCTTCTGATCGTAAGCTCTGAATTGACCCTTTGCCGACTGATAATTGTGGATCGCTACATCGATCATATGCCCGATCAGGTGGGCAGATTCAGCCAGTGCTATAGACGGGTTATCGATCAAATGCTCATCGAGATCCCGCAGATTGTTTTCGATCTCAGAATCTTCTTCATCAACCGGATTATCCGGCTTAATCTTCTCGACCAGATCGGCGATCTTATTGATGAACGGCAACAGGATCACAGCCGGGATCAAACGGAAAAGGCTGTGCATATTGGCGACGCCACCGGCATTCAGGGAGGCGTTCCAGAGGCTGTCTGAGATGATACCTGTTCCGCGAAGAATCGCGATTGTCGTAAAGATCAGGGTGGCTTCGATGACTGTGTAAATAATATGCACAAGGCAGGTCCGGATCTGATTTGGTTTGGCACCGATCCGGCAGACCAGATAAGTCGTCAGACAATCGCCGATGTTGACGCCGACGATAACTGCGAAAACACCGTAAAAATGCACACCGACCGAACTGGCCAGCGTTTGCAGAATACCGATGACAGCCGAAGAACTCTGAATAATTCCGGTAACTAATACACCAGAGAAGAACTGCAGGATATAGTTGTGCTCAAATGCTGTCAGAAGATTGGAAAGACTGTCACCCAGAGAAGCGACTGCTGCGCTCATATTCATCAGTCCGACAAAGAGTACGCCGAAGCCGATAAAGATCGTTCCTACAGCGGAAGTGGAGGCGCCGCGGACAAACATGATCAGAATGATACCGACGATCAGCGCCATCGGCGCCAGATTGTCTGACTTGAAGAAATACAGGATGCTTCCCGTTCCTGCGCTCAGATCCATCAGGCGGATGATCTGTGCGGTAATTGTCGTACCGACTTCAGCTCCCAGCACAACACCGACAGACTGACGGAAAGTCAGAAACCCTGCACCGACCAGACCGACCGTCAATACGATACAGGCAGTTGAGCTTTGAATCACGCATGTGATCAATAAACCAAGGATGAATCCTTTGATGGGTCTGTCGGTTACCTTCTTCAGTGCGATGCGCATCGCATTACCGGAACAGTTTTTGAGTCCGTCTCCCATAGTGCGCATACCATAGAGGAAGAGGGCAAGTCCGCCGAGCAGCGATACGATTCTATAAAACATATCCACGGATGCAGTTCTCCTGACTAATAGCTGTTTGGTCCAATTTTTTCCTTTTATATCATAAATCAAATTTTAATCTTTTCACAAGAGTATTCGTGGATTTTCTTGACTTTTTTATGGTTGCAAGTTACGTTTTTTATAAGCGTTTTGATCAGCATTTCAGAAGGAGAAGTGATATGCAGGAATTAAAGGATCGGATAGTAAATGAGGGAAAAGTGCTTCCGGGTAACATCATAAAGCTTGATGGCTTTTTAAATCACAGGATCGATTGTGATTTTATGGGAAGAGTAGCCGATGCGTTTGCGGAAGTCTTTGATTTGTCCAAAGTTGATATGCTCCTGACTGCTGAGGCGAGCGGGATCGCGATCACAGCGATCTGCGCTTCCAAATGGGGAATTCCCATGATCTATGCAAAAAAGGCCAAGAGTGATAATATCGAGGGCGGTCTGTATCAGAGTGAGATCTACTCTTATACATATAAGAAGACGGTCACACAGATCCTTTCCAAAGAATGGCTGCGAGAAGGTCAGCATATCCTCATCCTTGATGATTTTATGGCAAACGGAGAGGCGATAAGGGGATTATGCGATATCGTCAGTCAGGCAGGTGCTGTTCTGGAGGGGATCGGTATCGTTGTTGAGAAGGGCTTTCAGGGAGGCGGTGACAGGCTCAGGGATGCAGGGTACAATTACCATGCGCTCGCTGTCATAGAAAAAGCAGAGCCCGGGCATATTGAATTCAGAGAATAAAAAGATCCCGCCGGCAGCAGCCGGCGGGGTTTTATATTGCGATTATTTATTAGATCGATGAGAGTCTTTATAGGACAGCCTCATCAGGCTGTCTATCAGATAGACGTTTTCGACAACGATATCATCAGGCACTTCCAATTCGCAGTGTGCAAAATTCCAGATTGCTTTGACGCCGGCTTCGATGACCTTATCGGCCAGTGATGCGGCAGCGTCCTTCGGGACTGTCAGCACAGCGATATCAACAGGGTCTTCCTTGAGCGTTGTGATCAAATCGGAAGCATCCTGAACGGTAATACCGG